>CAJOOU010000083.1 GCA_905236735.1 uncultured Eubacterium sp.
AGCTTATATGTTCCCGCCTGTACCTGACTTGAGATATTTACCATCTGGACGGCATTGGCCTGGTCTGCGCTGTTTTTTGTATATACTCTGCGGCTTAGCGAACCGTCAAAAAGATTTATAGTGTTATACTCAGTATCCTTGGAGATTCTGTCAATTTCCTCGGTAAGCGAGTCCATCTCTTCCTGGATAGCCTTAAGGTCTGACGGTGTATTGGTTCCGTTTGCTCCCTGAACGGCCAGTTCTCTCATTCTCTGAAGCATAGAGGTAAGCTCACCTAAAACACCGTCTGCCGTATCCAAAACGGCTCCGCCGTCCGCAGCATTGTCCGACGCCTGGTTAAGTCCGTCTATCTGCGCCTTCATGGTAACGGATATTGCCATTCCCGTCGGGTCGTCCTTTGCCGCGTTTATTCTGAGTCCGCTTGATAACTTCTCAAGTGATGTAGCCAGTCTGTCCTCGTTTACCAGAAGATTGTTGTTTGCTATTACTGCTGATATATTGTGGTTTACTCTCATGCGTATTCTCCTTATGTTAAGATTCCTCGCTTCGCTCGGAATGACACGGGGTTATTTCTTCGTTATTTTCTCCGGATTTCTTTATTCATCACTTTATTTATCGGCCACACCCCAAATTAATTAACCGCTTTTCGGATAATAGATAAAGTGGTTTTTAAACTACTCTGCTTTTCCGAGTCTTACGACCGCAGCT
Source organism: uncultured Eubacterium sp. (assembly GCA_905236735.1). Lineage (GTDB taxonomy): Bacteria > Bacillota > Clostridia > Lachnospirales > Lachnospiraceae > RUG14243. Next base: position 709 of record CAJOOU010000083.1, read on the forward strand.
AAAAACGCTTTCGCCATAGAGTAAAGGCCTGTGGTCTGCAGGCGGTTGTCCTCGTTTTCCTCTCCGGGAGAAACAGCATTTCTCAGCACCTCCGCAGTCTTATCCTTCATCTCAAAAAGTGTAAGATTAATCTCCGGCTCCGTCACGATATGTATATCCGCTTTCTTTTCTTGCGTGGAAAGCTCTTTTTCAAGCTCCCCTTCAATTTCAGCAAATTTGCCGGAAGTCTCACGCAGCTGTGACACTATCATAGCCTCAATTCTTTCGCCCATATCCGCAATCTCGGCCGCCACCTTTCCAAGAGCCTCCGTCTCAAAAAGCACATTTACCCTGCCCTTTTTATCATCCGTCCTTACTATCTGCAAATGGACTGTCGCCATCTCGTCTTCCACCAGGACAGGTATGGCATACTGTTCTTTTTCCGCAAGTACCGAATGAGTCCTCAGCTGCTCTCTCATAAGCTTCATATTTCTTATATCGAGGCTCGTTATTTCCGTATCCGCCGGCATAAAGTTATCCATCGCATGCTCCGCAACCTCTGCGAGAGTCTGCTGAGCCTTTGCCATGTCTGTGGGCGCCTTCATCGCCTCTCCCATATCATTTATAATCTTTTCTTTTACTGCCTCAAGCTCTGCATCCCAGTTTTTCTCATCCTTGTCCCTTTTGCCAAGGAGCTGTCTGTAAAGGCCGTTTCTGTTATTCAGCATCTGCTCCACTGCAACAGTATTATAATAATTTGTACTCATTTCATTGGCACTGAGCAGTTTAATGACCTCATCTTCTGCCGAAAGCATATTGTAGTACTCCCCGTACTTTACCGTGCTGTAGTCTTGTGCTGTCTCGCTATCTTCATATTCTCTCATCGCATCAGCTACCTGTTCTAGAGACATTTCTCCGAAATTCTCCCTGCTGCAAAGCTGCATCATTTTGCCTGCGTCCGTCATGCCAAGGATTTCCCTGGCCTTTTCTGTATTATATTCTATAGTCTCTTCCACATGAGTTCTTAGCGCACTCTCCGTACCATAACCTTTTTCGAGCTGTTCTCTGATGGTATCCCCGTTTGTCACGAGTTTTTCAAGAGCACCGAACTCATTGTCAACCTTAAAGTCTACGCCGGAAGCCTTCCTTGTTTTGACCGCCGAAAGCAGATTTTTCATATTCAGCTCCGCTCCCTGCATAACAAGAGCTCCAACCACAGCTCCGTCGCTTGCGGCCACCTGCTCAAGCAGCCTGTATGTACCTATATAACCGGCTCTTTCCTCGTCGCTTATATCGCCTCTTTGTTCAAGCTGCCATAAAAACTCGGCCATATCCTCTGAATCGTCATATCCGTTCTCTGTCTTTATCTCCGATATAGCCTTATTTAACGAATCAATATCTGTCTCGAGAGGATTTATCCCCGCCTTAATCATATGAAGGGTAACAGACGGTGTAAGCTCTTTTAACAAAAGCTGTACCTTTGTATCCACCGCCTTCATGGCATTAATGTTTTCTCCCGTTATCTCAATGGAATTATATCCAAGTATCCTGACTGCTCTTTCGTTTGATTCGCTTTTCTCAAGGCCCATATCCTCAAGGATATCATCCACATTGCGGAACGCTTTTTTTATACTGTCCCCAAGGTCTGCCCTCGGCGATGTCATCATGGTTTCATATCTTGCGTTCAGCTGTTTCATCTTGTCGGATACGGTATCTCCCGACGAAATAATACTTTCCGCATCCGCATCAATCTCATTTAAAAGCTGACGACCGTCATCCTTAAGTGTGGTAAGCGTTGTGTTTTCTATGCTCCTTCTGCCTATTGCAAAAGACGGAAGGAGTTTGACCTCGTTTATGGTCTCACCGGTCTCCTTATAGAGAGAAATATTTTCTTCCGTCGGCTCTGCTCCTGCCGAAGAGAGGATTGACGCATATCTTTCGTTTTCAGCTTTTTTGAGGTCCTCGACAAGGCTTTCGAGTTCCTTTGTCTCTATTGATATCCCCCTTTTGAGAAGGGAGTAGTTGGCTGATATGGTCATAACAAGCCTGGTTTCCTCAAGTATTCTTCTTGCCTTTATTTTATCGTCATCCGACTGCTGTCCGGTGATAATTACACTGCTTTCAGACTCCTGATTTTCCCGGTCGCCTTCGGAGCTTTGTCTGAAATCATAGGCTTCTCTAAGATTTTCAAGAGTAAGGGGTCTGCCCTGACCGGTCACATAGTCCGCATCCTCCGCCTCAAGCTTGTCCATAAGTTCAAGGGCACTGCCTGCCCTCTTATAAATCGTTTCTCCGGAAGAAAGGTTTGTATCCCGTGGGCGAAGTCCTACGGATATCGCATCTACGGTTTTTTCAATTATGGCCTGCGTATCAACCGGAAGGTCCACCCTGTTTAATGTATCAAGAGCCTTAAGATTTTCTTCGGTAAGAGGCAGATCATTATTTACAAGCCATCTTGCCATATCATTTCCGTATGCGGAGTCAAATCCGGCCTCTTTTACTATGGACTGCGCCTGTTTTTCCACCGTTGCAAAAACATCTTCTCCACCGCCCGGTAAATACGCCGATGCGGACGCAAAGCTTGCCTTGTATAGATTGCCTATTGTGGGCTCAAGCTCATTGTCAATCATGTATTTTTTCGTCGCATCATTTATTTCTTCAAGCTCTGCGGCCATTTCGGCCGCCTCCTTAATATCAGATATATTCTCGTCCGTTGCGGGAATATTATACTCAGAAATTGCCTGTCTGATTCTGTTTATATCTACTGCATTTTTACCTGCGGCATCGAGTTCTGATGCGCTCAGCCCACCCATATCGCTTATATCTATCCCCGCCTCGGCGAGTTTAATTTTTATTTCATCAAATACCGTAACTATTGCCTCTGTATCCATATCAAGCAGACTGTATCCTTCTTCGTCCATCATCCTGCAATCGTCTGCTGTGAGGGAATTGGAAAGCATATCCATCTGTTTTTTTATTGTGTCTGCATCCATATCGGAAAAAGCATCCTTTATCTCATCAGCTGACGAATACGACGAAAACAGACCCTTAAGTACATTTGTAGCACTTAAACGCCCGCTGTTTTCGTTACCGGAGTATATATTCCTGACCTCTGCCGGTTTCTTTTCGCTCAAAACCGATGTGTCGGGATTTGTAAGTAAACTGCTTTCTGTGATATTAACATTTTCTATTCTCATACCAGTTCTCCGAATTCAGGTTATATAACAGGTTTCTCCCGCGACTTTTATATGCGGAAACAAAACGGTGAAGCAAATTGCTTCACCGTTAATTTCGTCTTATTTACCCAAAAACTTAAGCATCAAAATCCTTTTCTCTTAATATCAGGTTTTCATCTTCATCATACTTGTTTGCAAAAATGGAACGAAAAGCGCTGTATATAGGTTTTCTTTCTGCCTTGTCTATGGCTTCGTCCACGATGCCCTTTACCTCTTCAAGCGTTGTAACCTTATTCGCCACACGGATATTTCCTATGCGGTTGTACAGAGCAAGCACTCCCATCTCATCAATCACATATCCCTGTTCTATTGCGTAGTTTTTGGCGAATATAACAAGCTCATCATTGGTAAATATCGGAATGGAAATTTTTTCCGTAAACTTGCCTCCGAGCTCTGGCGAAAGTGACAATGCCTTCACCAGCCCCTTTCTCGTATCCTCTAAGATGACAAGCAGTCCTCCCGTATCCTCATTCATGATCTCGCCGAGTTCCTTTGCCTTATTCGGCGTGAGCAGTCCTGCGTTTTCCACAATAAGATATCCGCCGCGAATCTTATCCACAATGTTTTTAACAGGTTTGGTGTTTAGAGACTCCGCCTGTATCTTTCCTACTTTATTTGACTGATGCGGGTAAAGTTCCTGAACAGCCCTGGTAAGATTTGTCGCCATCATTGTCTTACCGCACTGTTTTTCACCCTCTATGAGAATGTTACCGCTCTTGGAAGTATTATCTTTTTTGCGGCTCTTCACACCTTCAAGCACACTGCATATCTGGTTTTCCATACCACCTATGGCAGTAAAATATGTAAATATTCCCTTCTGCGCATCATTAAGATGGTTAACCGGCAGTTCATCTTCTTCCAGAGCCACTTCTTTTTCCGTCATTTCGCGAATTGCCTCATCCTTTGATGTCTCATCGGCCTCCTTTTCAAGAGCTCTGTCAAGAGCCTCTATGGCTGCCTCCGCAGAATTTACCTCTTCATCGTCTTCTTCCGTATCTTTAGGTAATTCTTCGAACTCTTCTTCAAGAGACACTCCTGCTGCCGCAAATGCCGCACTTGCCGAAATATCCTTTACTCCGCTTTCAGTAGCTTCTGCTGCATGAGCAGGTTCTGCCGGTATCTCTACTCTGGCCGGTGTTGTTGCCGCCTTTAATATTACAGCCTCTGCCGCTTCAAGTTCCGGCATAGCTTCGTTTATCTTATCCATAATGTTTTCTGTCTTTGCTATGGCACGGGCCTTGGCGTTTTCGAGCTTCTTTAATCTGGCCTCTTCTATTGCGGTCTCCGCCGCTTTTTTGGTTCGCTCCCACTCAGCGAGCACATCCTCTATGCTCATCTGTCCGGTAATCTGTTTTTCAACCATCGGACTGTCCGGAAGCACCATAGAAATCTGTCCGTCTCCCTCTTCTGCGAGCATCTCTCTGAAGTTTATCTTAAGAGAGGTATCTATTTCTTCGTCGGATTCTATATCCTCGTAAATTTTTTCCTCGTCTTCACTTGTCTGCTCAAGGAACGGCAGATTGCTGTCCTCAACCAGTCTCTGAATATTACCCATTGCAGAGTCTACGGCCTCTTTTTCCGTAGCCCCCATTATCTGCTGCATCTCCTTTGCAAGCTCCGCCTGAAGATTTATTGTATTGTATTTGGTAACATTGGCCTTAATCTCGGGTATGGTTACATCTTCGTGCAATATCTCCGCATAACCGCTGACTTCCGACGGTTTAATATGAGTAAGTCCCTGATGCTGGTATTTAAATTCTTCGTATTTTTCTGCCTGATATCCTGTGAGCGGAGTATAGAGCATCTTAAGCTCCATCGCCTTTTCAACATAAGGTCCCTCTCCGAACCACAGAATAATATCGTCGCATACCCTTATGCAGTCACTGCTGCGTCCAACCTTGTGATACAAGTTGGCAAGTTCGTATGACCACTCCTCGGAGAACTCTTTATCCTTGATTATCTCAAGAAGTCTGATCTGCTCCTCTGCATTGGTGGCCTTTATCCTCTCAAGCTTGTACTGGAGCTTGTATCTTTTTACATCATCAGGGTCAATTTCAACATACTCTTCGAAATAATTTTCTGCCTCGGCAAAATTACCCTCTTTAATGGCAAGTTCCGTGAGCTGGTATAAAATAGACTTGCCGACCGGTGCCTTATCGTACGCCATAAGGAGCAGTTCCCTACCCTGCTCATAATAACCGGCCTTGCCAAGTATGGTTCCTATATGGCAAAGCGTTCCGGCGCTCTTTATCTTTTTCCAGTTAATCTCAAATATTATATGAGCAGCTTCTTCATAGCGCTTTTTTTCAGCCAGCTTTTTTATTTCCTGAAGCTTCTCTTTGTATTCAGATTTATCCACTATGACACCTCTATATAATCTTCCTGTTCCTAATTATCTCCGCTCCTTGCAGCTTCCCCGCTGCCTTTAAGTATAAGCTCTCCGCTTCCTGTATCTATATAGTCCACATCAAGATATGCCTCCGAGTTCTCGGGCAGATTCTTTTTGCGGAGAATATTTTTTGTTATCTCATTTATAATATACAGTAAAATCGCAAATAACGGAACCCCTGCAAGCATTCCTATTACACCGAAAAGTCCGGTTCCGAGAAGTACTCCCACAACTATCCAAAACGGCGGAATTCCAATGGAGTGTCCGACAATCTTGGGGCCGAGGATGTTTCCGTCAATCTCCTGTATAATGACAATGTATATCAAAAAATACACTGCTTTTACCGGATCGCTCAAAAGAATAATGAAAAGCGACGGCACCGCTCCAAGTATAGGTCCAAAAAAGGGAACAACATTAAGTGTACCTACTATAATCGCTATAATAAGTACATAGGGCATATGCATTATTGCACATGCCACCCCGGTTATTATCCCGATAATAATGGAATCCTCTATCCTTCCGACCACAAATCCTATGAAAATCTTATGCGCTTCCCTTACCGTCTTCACAAAAACATTGGCATTATGAGCCGAAAGCAGCGCATATGTGAGTTTTTTCCCCTGACTGATGAACTTCTCTTTGCTAAAAAGTACATATATTGACACAATCAGTCCGATAATAATGTTTAAAAAAAGCTTCATCAGATTAAATATACCGCTGGTCAGATATTCTACCATACCCTGTGCCCAGCCCGGCATATCATTCTTTATAAGATCCTGAATATATGTTGTAATATCCACGGCTTCGAGCCTTAATATATGCGACAATGTCGGTCTGTGCTCGGTATACTCTGTCAGCCATGCGACAAGTTCCCTTACCCTGGCAGGTAAAGAATCCGAAATCGCATTAAGGCTCTCTATGGCTCTCGGCATCATAATGCTTACAAGTATCCCGAGTACTATAAGAACAGATACATATGTCGCGGCTATGCTAAACGCTCTGGATAGAGCAAACGCCTTGTCTGCGGATTTAACCTTTTTGGTTACGGCAGGGCGGATTTTCTTTTCGTACCACTTTACTATAGGATTGATAAGATACGCTATTATACAGCCTATAACCACCGCCTGTAATGTTCTTATCAGATTTTCAAGCCCGTCAAAAAGTCCCTCGAGCCTGAAAATCACAAAGAACAATATCATAGACAACGCTATGACCGCAAAAACCACGGTTCCTATCTCAATATACGGATGAAACCCTATTTTATTTTTCTTTTCGCCACCCGGCATCTCACTCATACTTTTCCCCTTGTCAAAGACTATCCTTTGTAGAAATTAATCAGGCAGCCCTTTAATATAATGGTTCTCTCATCATCTGTCAGTTCGCCCATCTTAAGGGTAATCTCTTTCATACCCTCTCCGTTTACCACATAGGCCTGAATTGAGGTCCTCTTTTCCTCAATCGCAGCTCTTGCACCCGGAATGAATATATAATCTTCCTTCTTAAACGGAAGTTCTCCCGCATCAACTAAAAGCGGCAGCATTCCCCAGTTAATAAGGTTTGAACGATATCTCTTTGTTGCGTATTCATTGGCAATATTGGCCCATCCGCCCAATACCTTCTGGCATGAAGCAGCCTGTTCTCTCGCCGAACCGTCTCCCGGTTTAACCGCAAATATAGTAGAGCCTATGCCCGTGTTGTCTTTACTTACATCTCCGAATTCGGATGTAATCTTTTCCCATGCACCTGCCATATCAGGGAAGGCTTCCTTCGGCTCTCTGCCTGCCTCCCTGGCCTCTTCTGCAGCTCTGACCGCCTTGGCTTTGCCCACATACTCAGGGTCTTTTCTTGAGAGGGTAAACTCTGCAAGTCCGAGAGGATTAGATCTGTAAGACGAAGTCTCTCCTGACGGAATAAGCTCATCAGTAGTTGTAACCGGATCGTGAATTTCACTAACCACCTTAAGCAGAAGGTTTTCCGTAAGAGCCGGCATCTTTGGCCAGTCCTTGATATTTGGACCAAACTTGATTTCTACCGACGGATCTGCGACTCCCTTTGAATCAAACACCCTCTTTTCGTAGATACTCTTATCAAAGAAATACCTCGGAGCGCTGATTTTTGTGCTCACCTCTGTGGCCGGAGTAAGGATACCTCCGTTTGCTGCAGTTGCTGCAATCGACCTTGCATCCATGAGCGCAACCGATGCAATCTGTCCGCTCTGAAGCTTTGAGCCCTCTCTGTTCGGGAAGTTTCTGGTTGAATGTCTGATTGAGAATGCATTGTTTGCAGGAGTATCTCCCGCACCGAAACACGGTCCGCAGAATGCAGTCTTCATTACCGCTCCTGTTGCCATAAGTTTAGCTGCTGCTCCGTTTTTAACAAGCTCCATATATATAGGCATACTTGCCGGATAAACGCTTAATGTAAATTCATCACAGCCTATACTCTTACCTTCAAGAATATCGGCTGCTGCGCATATATTCTCAAATCCGCCGCCTGCACAACCTGCAATAATTCCCTGCTCTACACGGAATTTTCCGTCTACTATCTTATCCTGCAAAGAGAAATCAACCTGGCCGTCAAGGCTCACCTTTGCTCTCTCTTCGCAATCGTGAATCACATCTTTTAAGTTTTTGTTTACCTCTTCTATTGTATAGGTATTGCTTGGATGGAACGGCATTGCTATCATAGGACGAATGGTAGAAAGGTCAATTTCTATTGCCCCGTCATAATAAGCCACCTGTCCCGGATTAAGCTCCTTATAATCACCGCTTCTTCCGTGAATATCATAAAATTCCTGTATCTTTTCATCTGTTCTCCATATAGATGAAAGGCAGGTAGTCTCCGTAGTCATTACATCCACACCT
>CAJOOU010000084.1 GCA_905236735.1 uncultured Eubacterium sp.
CATCCTCGCGGAGCGTTTAACTCAGTCGGAGCTTGTACCCCGACTGAGTATAGTTTGTCATAACCCCCACCTACGCTAACGCTTAGATGTGGGGGATTTCTCCGACTGAGTTAAATCTGCATCTGCATAATAGTGTTATAGCTTTCTATGAAGCGGTCACGCACAGCCACAGTGTACTGCAGGGCAATATCAGCCTTCTGCTGTGCTATTGCAAGATCATGGGTATTGTCAGAATACCCGAGGGCGTAATTTATTTCCGCCACCTCCGCAGCATCGGACAGTGCATCCGTCTCCTCGACCATTGTTGTCATGGAGTTGTAAAGTGCATCAAAGCTTGCCTGGTTTGTAGTATCCTGCACCGTTTCAGACTCCTTTGAAAGCATATTCTTAATCAGCTGCGCGCTCAGCTCGTTCCCGCTGTGATTTGTAATCGCATTAATGTCCATAATATTTCTCCCGCCTTATAAATCCTTATATCGTCCCAAGCTCAAAAAACGCTTATGCCTTTCCTATGCCCAGGCCCGTCTGTGCTATGTTCTTGCTTGCATCAAATGCTGTAGCATTCGCCTCGTAAGAACGGGATGCATCAATGAGGTTGGTCATCTCGCGAACGATATTCACATTGGGATAAGTAACATACCCGTTTTCATCCGCATCGGGATGGGTAGGGTCATATTCGATAACATAATCCGTATCGGTATCTTCCGTAACCGATGTCACCTTTACTCCATATCCGGCCTTGTTGTTTTTGCCCATGGTGATAAGGTTCTGATATGCAGTCTCCGTCTTTTCAGCAAAGGTCACTACCTGCCTCGTATACGGCGTACCGTCTTCTGTCCTCGTAGTTGTAACATTGGCAACATTTTCCGCTATAATATCCGTACGGAAGCGCTGCGCCGTCATACCTGACGAACTGATATCAAATGCTTGAAATAATGACATAAAAACCTCCTTTATTAGGTGCAGACAGATTTAAGTCTGCTGAGTTCTTCGGAAATACTGTCTGTAAGTCCCTGATAAACCAGCTGGTTTTCCGCCAGCTTGACATTTTCAGTGTCTATATCGACATTGTTCTCGTCAAGTCTGTAGGAATATGATGTGTATTCGGTGTAGACACCTACATCCAGTCTGTCCCAGTCGAGGTTGTCAATTTTTTCATCGAGTGAGACATAGGAACTTTTCATAAGTGCGCTCTTAAGCGCATCTTCAAAATTCACATCCTGCCGATTGTAACCGGGTGTGTCGACATTGGCTATATTGTTTGCAAGGGCATCATTTTTCAGCCAGCTTGCATCAGCCGCTTTGCCAAGTACATCAACATATTTGAAAATACTTGTGTCTATCATATACTTCCTCCTGTTTATTTCTGCGTAAGTACAGGCATTTGGGTAAAACTAAGCCTTAACGCATATATCGGCATATCTCACACAAATTATTATACTCACATACATAAAAAATTACAAGCAAATTTTGTGGTTTTTATATATTTAAGCCACTATATCTTGTAGTAATGCGTTGTTTAGCAGTTAAAACCATTATGCAAAAAGGGATTTACATCTCTGTAAATCCCTTTACCATACTTTCTTTCGCTCCATCGAAAGCCTGTATTATTATTCCGAATCTGATTTAATCTTTGCAAGCTCGTCAAATACGACATCATTGAGTACCTTAATATATGTACCCTTCATTCCCGATGACCTTGACTCTATAATACCCGCACTCTCAAATTTACGAAGTGCGTTAACTATAACGGAACGGGTAATTCCGACTCTGTCCGCAATCTTACTTGCAACAAGAATCCCTTCTTTGCCGTCCATCTCATCAAAAATATGTGTGATGGCTGCAAGCTCGGAAAATGAAAGTGTACTTATGGCTGACTTGACAACCTGAAGTTTTCTTGATTCTTCCACATTCTCCTCATTGACCGAACGCATCATCTCAAGTCCGACAACCGTCGTACCGTACTCGCATAAAATAATGTCATCAATGGTATAATCATCATTAATCTTGTAAACAAAAAGTGTGCCGAGTCTTTCTCCGGCTATAACTATAGGTGTAATCACTGCTCTGACTCCGGAAGCTTCCGGGCTTTCAAATCCGAGTGTAAGCAGATTTACATTTTCCTTTGTCGATAATATTCCAAGCAGTCTTTCGTTAAGAGTCTCATCGATAAATTCTCCGACCTCAATTGAAAGCATTTCGCCTATTGTGTCAATTCCTTCAGCGTTACTTCTTCCCAAAACCTTTCCCTTTTTGCTTATCACAAGAATGTTGGAATCTAAAATGCCTGTAAGTACACCACAGATATCATTAAAAACAACCTTTGATGAATTGTTGTTATGAAGCAATTTATTAATCTTCCGAGTCTTGTCTAATAACTGAACGCTCATGGTTTTCCTCCTTTTAATCCTCAACCTTTTGTTAGTTTAGCATATTTTTTTAATTTGTGCAAATATTTTAAACTATTTTTAAGAAATATCTAATTTTTCATTCTTTTCTCAAAATGACAGAATTAATCCCTTTCTTCCCTGGCCATTGTCTTTACAAATCCGCAATTTGCATCTGCGCAGGCAAGTTTATTGCCCTTTTCCACCATATAGCCGCCGCACTGCGGGCATCTTTCTTCGGAAGGTTTCTGCCAGGATACAAAGTCACATTCCGGATACCCCTCACATCCAAAATATCTCCTGCCCTTTTTTGTGCGCCTGATAATAACTTCTTTACCACATTTAGGACACCTGACTCCCGCCTTTTCAAGATACGGCTTTGTGTTTCTGCACTCCGGGAATCCCGGGCAAGCCAGAAACTTCCCGTGCGGGCCGTATTTGATAACCATATTTCTACCGCAGTTTTCGCAGATTTCATCTGTTACTTCATCATGAATCTCGACCTTTTCAAGTTCTTTTTCCGCAACCTCAAGTTCCTTTTCAAACGGCGGATAAAACTCCCTTACAATCTTTTTCCATTCCATCTCACCGCTCTCTACCTCATCAAGCTGTTCTTCCATTTTAGCGGTAAAATTCTGGTCGATTATATCAGGGAAAGACTCCTTCATAATATTGTTTACGACCTCGCCAACCTCGCTTACAAAAAGATTTTTGTTTTCTTTGGTTATATATCTTCTGGCAAGAATTGTGGTAATTGTAGGTGCATAGGTACTCGGCCTGCCTATTCCGAGTTCTTCAAGAGCCTTTACAAGCGAAGCCTCGGTAAAATGAGCAGGAGGCTGGGTAAAATGCTGTTCTCCGCTGACCTTATCAAGTGTAAGTTCTGATGATTCATCTATGGATACCGAAAGCAGATTGTTGTCTTTTTCTTTATCTTCGTCCGGTGAATACACGCTCAGATATCCGGCAAAATCAAGTTTGGATGCCGATGTGGTAAAAATATACTCTCCTGCCGATATTTTAACAGTCGTCACACTATAACGGGCAGGCGCCATCTGACTTGCGGCAAACCTCTTCCATATAAGCTGATACAGTCTGAAGTTGTCTCTTGAAAGTTTATCCTTTAATGATGCGGGTGTTCTGCTTATTTCTGTAGGTCTGATTGCTTCATGTGCATCCTGTGATTTGCCTGAAGATTTTTTCTGTATCACGCTGCCAAGATACTCTTTTCCAAATTCATTTATGATATAATCTTCCGCCGCATTTTTGGCTTCATCGGATACCCTTACCGAATCTGTACGCAGATATGAAATCAATCCGTCTTCATATAGCTGCTGGGCTATCCTCATTGTCTTTTGAGTAGAAAAATTAAGCTGTTTGGACGCTTCCTGCTGAAGTGTACTTGTAATAAAAGGATTCGGAGAATTCTTACTCCTTGACGAGCGTTTAACCTCGTCTACCTTAAGTTTTGACTTTTCTACGGCATTTTTTATTCCAAGCATCTCTTCTTCCGATGCTATTTCTATCTTGCCGTCTTTATTGCCGTAAAATTTCGCGCTTATCGGCTTCTTTTCGCCTTTAATAAGAGCCGATGCCTCTATTGTCCAGTATTCCTTCGGAATAAAGGCATTTATCTCTTCTTCGCGGTCACAGATAATCTTAAGGGCCACAGACTGTACCCTGCCGGCAGAAAGTCCTCTTTTTACCTTTGCCCAGAGTATGGGACTGATTTTATATCCAACCACCCTGTCCAAAACTCTTCTGGCCTGCTGCGCATCAACAAGATCCATATTTATCTCGCCGGCATTTTTTAAAGATTCTTTTACCGCGTTTTTGGTTATTTCATTAAAACTGATTCTGGCACAATTTTTGTCTTCAAGCTTTAAGGCGTGATAAAGATGCCATGATATCGCCTCTCCCTCCCTATCAGGGTCAGTAGCAAGATATACTTTTTCAGCCTTTTTCACTTCTTTACGGAGGGCCGAAAGTATGTTGCCCTTACCCCTTATGGTAATGTATTTGGGCTCATAATCATTATCAACATCTATACCAAGCTGACTTTTGGGAAGGTCTCTTACATGTCCGTTTGAGGCCATGACTTCGTAATTCTTTCCCAGAAATTTCTTTATAGTCTTTACCTTTGCAGGAGACTCCACTATAACCAGATATTTTGCCATTATATTTGTTCCTCGCAAGAATATTTATCTGCCGAGTCTTACATACATATTTTTGCCAATCTCGGCGATATATCCCTTGGATGCCAAAAAGCCAACGATTCCGAGAACCTCTTTTATTTCAAGCCCCGTTTCAGTCATTATTTCATCAATACTTTTTGGCAACAAAGTGATTACACTATAAACCATATTTTCACTTTTTGCAAGACAGGGCTTTCTATTTTCACTCATTTCAGGAACAAATTTGTATTCTACTGACAAATCATCGAGTAAATCATCGGCGGATGTATAAACTCCCGCACCCTGACTTATCAGATAGTTTGTACCTGCGGCGAGCCGCGAATTTATTTCCCCCGGTACGGCATATATTTCCCTGCCCTGTTCGAGAGCATGAGCTGCCGTAATTAATGAGCCGCTCTTTTCTCTCGCCTCCACTACGATAAGCACATCGGACAGGGCACTTATTATTCTGTTTCTCATCGGGAAATGCGATCTCAGGGCACCTGTACCGGGAAAAAACTCAGATATAATTCCTCCCGTTTCCTTAAGCCTTTTATAAACCCGGATATTTTCACGGGGATAACACTCATCTGCCCCGCATCCCAGCACTCCGGCACTGTATCCTCCGGCCTCAAGTGCACCTCTGTGACTGCATACATCCACACCTCTGGCAAGACCGCTGATGACAGATATCCCTCTTAAAGCAAAATCCCTGCCAATATTATATGCAGTGACACTGCCGTATGCGCCCGTATTTCTCGAGCCGACAACACCCACACCAAAACTTTCGGGAGGCAGATGTCCGTAATAAAAAACACCGTAAGGCGGAGTACTTATATTTCTAAGCCTTTGGGGATAGTCATCATCTTCAATGCATACATATTTCATCCCGCTTTTTTCAAAGATTTTTTCGTCCTCCTCAGTACCATTTCGTTTTATTTCTTCTATATTATAGAGCTGGCCAGGAGTAAATATATTCATAAGCCAGAGTTTATGCTGCGGCAGCTCAAATACATCTTCTTTGCTGATATTTTCATCCAATATCTTCCTTACCGTCTCCGGAGAATACATAAGAAGTCTGTGCATTGCAAATTTTAAATTCATGTGACCTCCTTATAATATTTGGAATCCAGACCTTTATACAAAATAGCTTCAGTAAGGTCTTCCATTTCAATATTTACATTCCCGGCAAGGTCTGCTATAGTCCTTGCCACTCTCAGGATTTTATAATAGCTTCTCGCTGTAAGAGAATACTTATCATATACGGAATCTATAAACTTTTTTTCCTCATCATCGAGCCTGCAGTGCTTTTCCAGAAGACTTCCCGAGAGCTGGGAATTAAAATGGAAACCGGTACCCTTGAAACGGTGTTTTTGTATGGCATGTGCAAGTTCTACCCTTTTTCTTATTTCAGCAGAGCTTTCCGAGGATTTGCCGGAATTTAAGTCCCTGTAGGATATCCTCGATGTTTCTACGCAGATATCTATTCTATCAAGTAAGGGTCTTGAAACCCTCCCCAAATATCTTTGCACCGAATTAAGAGAACAGTTGCAAAGATTCCTGTCCGGATAATATCCGCACATGCACGGATTCATCGCACAGCAAAGCATAAAATCCGAAGGGTATTCAAAGCTTCCCGTAGCCCTTACTATTGTTATCTTCTTATCTTCAAGGGGCTCTCTTAAACTCTCCAGTACTCCCCTGGTAAACTCAGGCAGCTCATCAAGGAAAAGCACTCCGCCATGAGCATAAGATACTTCTCCGGGCTTGGGAAAACGCCCTCCTCCCGTCATGCCCTGAAGGGAAATAGAATGATGAGGTGAGCGGAACGGTCTGTTTTTAATAAGGCCTCTTCCTCCCAGCTGACCTCCCACCGAATATACTTTGGATATTTCCATCTGTTCGGCTTTGCTCATAGACGGCAGAATTGTGGGGATCCTTTTTGCAATCATGGTTTTACCCGATCCGGGAGGCCCAATCATAAGGAAATTATGCATACCGGCTACAGCTACCTCACATGCTCTTTTTACCAGTTTCTGTCCACTAATATCGGCAAAATCCACATCGAAATCTCCGGAGTTTTTGATATTATCCTCCCCCTTTGATACCCGGGTATCCCTGTCTCCTATATCATTTAAAAACCCGACTGCATCCAGAATACCCGAAACGCCCTTTATTTCAATATCATTTACCAAAAGAGCCTCTTCAACATTTTCTTCGGGCAGGATACATCCCTTATAACCTGCCTCTTTGGCACAGCTTACAATAGGCAAAACTCCGCCGGCGGGATATATCTTTCCGTCAAGCCCTACCTCACCCATTATAAGCCATTTCTTCAAATCCGTTGCCTTAATAATATTGCATGCCGCCATAACAGCTATGGCTACCGGCAGGTCATAAAGATTGCCTTCTTTTCTTATGTTTATTGGAGATAAATTAATGATAATACGGCTGCTCGGCAGCTCATATCCGCAGTTTTTTAAAGCCGTCTGTACCCTTTCTCTTGCCTCTCTGACCTCTGACGAGAGATATCCCACCATCTCAAAATTAGGAAGTCCGTCACTTACATCGGCTTCCACGCAAATAAAACGACAATCTATTCCGAGAATCATCGCCGTAGATACTACACTATACATTTGTTTTCCTCATAGGGAAATGCGGATAAAATGAAAAGAGATGAGCCTAATATAACATAAGCCCATCTCTTTTTCAATAAAAATGAAGGTTGTATGAAAAGAAAATGATAATTTCTGATTTATATTTTAATACTTTCCGAGATTACCTTCAAGAGAAATTATACTTTCGTTATCAAAATTGTCATCATAAGTTGACATACCCATATCCTGTGGCTGAGGTGTGTATGAATTTCTCGGCGCCGAATATCCTCTCATGCCTCCGAAAGCTCCGGCTCCTCCTTTGAGTTTGAATCCCGAAATCACATCGCGCAGATTCTGTGCGTGATTGGAAAGAGTTTCGGCTGCGGCTGCACACTGCTCGCTTGTAGCCGAATCGGTCTGCACAACCTGTGAAATCTGGCCTATAGCCTGATTAATCTGAGCTATAGCCGTAGCCTGCTCATCAGATGACGAAGCCACATCTGTAACAACAGTTGCTATAGTCTCTATTGCTTCGGAAAGCTTTGTGATAGACTCTGTCATTTCATCTACCTGCTTTGTACCGTCTTCTACCATTGCAATCGAATGCTGGATAAGTTCTGCCGTCTCCTGCGCTGCATTAGAAGAAAGCTCTGCAAGGTTTTTAACCTCCTCTGCAACAACAGCAAATCCTCTGCCGTGTACTCCGGCTCTTGCAGCTTCAACAGTTGCATTAAGAGCAAGAATGCTTGTCTGGAATGCAATATCATCAATAGTCTTAATAACCTTGCTGATATTGTGCGAAGACTCACTGATATCATTCATTGAGCCGTTTACTCCATCTACAGCTGCCTTTCCGGTATGGGCATCTTCAAGCATATTCTGCACCATGGATTCCATTTCCCTGGCATTATCGGCGTTGGTATTTGTCTTGTTGGCAATATCCTTCATTGACGCGGTAATCTCTTCAATCGCGCTGGCCTGCTCGGTAGAACCCTGGGCAAGTGCCTGTGATGCAGCTGCCACTTCTTTTGCACCCTCTGTAAACTGCATACTTGCCTCCTGAACACCGAGTAAAACTTCATTGTTTTCCTCAACAAGCTCCTTAAGTGCTATACCAAGTTCATCCTTATCTCCTCTGACATGAGAGTCCACGGTAAAATCTCCCTTTGACATTGCCCTTGCCATGTCAGCCTGAATTTTGGTGGCCTTGAGCAGTTTTCTCATATCATCGATAAATCCTTCGTATTCCCTGTATTTATTGTCCGGCACTTCCCACTCAACATCACCGTCTGCTATCTTCTCCACCAGAGAATTCATCTTATCCACTGTACCGCGGAACGATCTGCTGAACGATAAAAGCCCGAATATGGCAACACATATGGCAGCTACAAGGATGACAATATCAAGCACTACCGACACAGTCGGACTGATTGCCTCTTCACCCACAAATTCGATTATAATACTGATACCTTCGGACACAAGCAAAAGTCCGATCATTACAATAATGGTAATTGTAATTGTTGATAATATACTTGGTTTTTTCATAACTTTACACCTCCGTTACTATTCTCCGTCTTCATCCACCATATCTTCTTCGATTGCCTCATCAATAGCCGTGAGGTCTTCATCCTTAATCAGCTTTTCCGGATTCAAAAGAAGTTTAACACTGTCTCCCATTTTCCCGAGACCATATACATACTTGTTTTTCACCTTGCCGGAGCTGAGAGCCGGCGGTGGCTCTATATCATCATCTTTAATTGTCACTACATCCGCAATAGTCTCAACTATCAGCCCTATAACTGTATTTTTGACATCAACAATAATGATACAGGTCCTGTCGTTGTATGCAAACGGCTCCTGTTTGAACCTCGTCCTTACATCAATGACCGGAACTATTTTTCCTCTCAGATTGATAAGTCCCTTAATATAGTCCTCTACCTCCGGTATCTCGGTAATGGGCTGTATACCCATAATCTCATTTACATACTTTAGCTCTATACCGTAATATTCGGAGCCGGACTTAAAGGTCATAAACTGATGCAGTCCGCTTAAAGCCATGCCTTCTTCCGCTTCTTCCAAAGCATCTTCCAATTTCTCTTCAGCCATACGATTCTCCTTTCATTATTGTCCTGCCAGTGTGCCGATATCCAAAATCAGTGCAATGCTGCCATCTCCGAGCTGTGTACATCCCGAAAGTCCGTCAACCTTGCCCACATATTCAGGTATCGGTTTTACTACGATTTCCTGTCCTCCGAGAAGTCTGTCAACGAAAATGCATATCTTCTGGGCTTCATACTCCGTAAGAATCATAATTCCGTCTTCGATTTCTCCTGCTGCACCTTCTATATTGTATTTTTCACTGAGTCTTAATACCATATAGTACTGACCTCTGACATTAAGATATTCTTCTCCGTCCGGTTCTTTTACTATACTTGACTCCCTTACATTTATAAATTCCTTTACGGAACCGGTCTCTATCACAAATTTCTGTTTTCCCACCTCAAGAAGTATTCCGCTGATAATCGCAAGCGTGAGCGGTATCTTGAGTGTCATAACAGAGCCCTTTCCGTATTCGGAGTCTATCTCCAGCATACCTCCAACTGCCTGGAGGTTTTTCATTACGACATCCATACCGACGCCTCTTCCGGAAAGTTCCGTCACCTTTTCATTGGTAGAAAATCCCGGATAGGTGATAAACTGGTAGATTTCCTTATTGGTGTAGTCATCTATGGTCTTGTCCTTCGGTATGATTCCATTCTTTTTGGCTTTGGCAAAAAGCTTTTCGGGATTCATACCTCCTCCGTCATCGGTAACACTTATCAGCACCTTTCCGCCCTCATTTTTAGCTTCAAGGGTAATAACTCCTTTTTCGGGCTTGCCGGCAGCTATCCTTTCTTCTTTCTCTTCAATACCGTGGTCAACCGAGTTTCTTATCATGTGCATAAGAGGATCGGATATATGCTCAATAATATTTTTGTCCACTTCGGTATTCTCACCAATCATCTTAAGCTCTATACTCTTTCCGACCTTCCTTGATGTATCGAAAACTATACGGTTCATCTTTTGGAATGTGTTTGTCAGAGGCATCATCCTCATAGACATTATCACATCCTGCATTTCGGAAATGAATTTTGTCAGCTGGGCCGCAGATTTGTTAAAGTTGGTAAGGTTAAGTCCCGGAACATTTAAATCCGGATTCTGCAATACTACAGACTCTGCTATAACAACCTCTCCGATTAGGTCCATAAGCTGGTCAATCTTGTTAACATTTACGCTGATATAGCTGGCTGCCGGGGCCTTGGGCTTTTTGTTTTTGGCTAGCGTCGCCTTCTTGCCTGCGGATTTCTGCTCGATAACATAATCACCGGGTTTTACATCACCGCCCCCGGGGGCTGCATCTTCCTTTTTATCTCCGTCGCCAAGGTCGATTGTATCTGCCCCCACGATTACAGCCGGAATATCAAAGCCCGCCTCAAATTCTTCTTTGGTGCACTTTGAAACATCAGTGCTTTCCACATCAAAACCACCTAAAGCCGCCTTTACATCATCGAGCTCCAGTCCCGTTTTTATCAGAATCTTAAAGCCCTGTTCCAAAATGATGTCTCCGCTCGACTCATTGGTTATGATATCCGAAGGACTGTAATACATATCCTCGGTAATCTCCTTGAGAGAATTTGCAAGAGCATAAGCATGGATGTTACACATCTGTGTATCATTGCGATAATAGCAGATTATATAATAATACTTAAAATGCTCTCCTCCCGCCGCCCCTATATAAAACTGTGTCGGTGCTTCTTCGGGAGTTTCTTTGGGAAGTTCCTTATCTTCTTCAAGGATTTCGTTTTTAATTTTACTTAAGAATCTGTCAATATCTGCGATAAGCTCCGAAGAGTCCTTGGTAGGCTCTCCACCGTCTCTGATATTGTCAAACTCCTCTCTTAAGAAATCAGATACTGCAAGTATTTTTTCCACAAGCTCCAAATGAGGTACATTGTCCGGATGGGATTCCCTTATATAAAAGAATACATCCTCAAGCTTATGTGCCAGCTTCATAATGTCATCAAACATCATTATTCCTGACGATCCCTTTATGGTATGCATCACACGGAAAAATTCGTTAATGTCGTCATCATCAAAGCTGTCAGCATCTTTTTTTTCAAGAGTTGTCATTTCGAGCTGCTCTAAAAGCTGCCCGTTTTCATACAGGTACATGTCAAGCATGCTATCTAATTCTTCACCCATCTGACTCCTCCTCTCGTTTTAAGTAAATCCAAGTTATACCAGTCCGAGTTTTTCCATTGCCGATTGCAGCTTTTCGGTATCAACCGGCTTTGCGCAGTATACCGTACAGCCGAGCTCAAAGGCCTTTTTGACATTTTTCTCTTCGGAAAGAGCCGTCATCATAATAATCTTAACCTTATCGGCTTCTGCAATACCTTTTTGATTCTCGATTTCACGAATCGTCTTAAGTACCTGATAGCCATCCATAACCGGCATCATAATATCAAGACAGATAAGATCATACGGTTCTTCGTCGTCTTCGGCCATCATATAGGCCTCGACTGCTTCCATTCCATCCACTGTACCGTCGCATTCACCATACTTTGACATATGGTTCATCATAAACTTTCTGCTGGCAAAATCGTCTTCTACAATCAAAATTTTCATACAACCAATCTCTCCTTTCTGCAAAATTACATACTGCCAAGCTCCGTATATATCTTGTGAGCTATGGCGCTTAGCGGCAGCTGATGTTCAACCGCTCCTATATCATATGCCACCTTCGGCATACCGTATACCACGCAGGACGCTTCATCCTGACCTATGGTGTGTCCTCCCGCCTTCCTTATTTCCAGAAGTCCGTCGGCTCCGTCTTTCCCCATACCTGTAAGAAGAGCTGCAACCGCCCTGTTTCCGGCCACCCTGGCCACAGAATCAAACATTACATCCACTGACGGGCAGTGTCCGCTGACTTTAGGACCGGCCTTACATTCCACTTGAAAATGCTCTCCGTTTTTTACCAGTCTGAGATGTTTATCACCCGGGGCGATAAGCACCAGCCCCGGCGAAAGCACATCCCCTGTCTGTGCCTCTTTTACCGTAACGCTGCACTGATTGTTCAGTCTGTCAGCATACATTTTGGTAAATCCCGGAGGCATATGCTGGGTAACTATCGTACCCGGAATATCGTTTCTGAATCCCATTATAACCTCGCACAAAGCCTCAGTACCTCCGGTCGAAGCACCCAGTGCCACAACAAGATCTTTTTTGTTAATATTGTCCGCTGTAACACTTGAGCCTCTGCTTGTTACCCTCTTCATCCTGCTGACATCAACAGTGGATGCAATTTTAACCTTGGTGCAAAGTTCCCTTTGCAGATAACTTAAAATTTCATCCTTCGTCATATTGACGGGTTTGGAAATAAAATCCACCGCTCCCGCCTTAAGTGCATCAAACACCTTGTCGCTTAATGAACTGACCATTACCACAGGAATCGGATACTGTGGCATAAGGCGCTGCATAAACTCAATACCGTCCATCCTCGGCATCTCGATATCGAGAGTCATTACATCGGGTCTGTACTTTAAAATCATGTCTCTCGCCTCAAAAGGATTGGCTGCCACATCAACCACTTCGAGTGCCGGGTCAGAGCTAAGGCCTTTAACCATAAGGTCTGCAAACATCATGGAATCATCAACAACAAGTACTCTTATCTTTCTCATATTACTGCCTGCCTTCTTTTATTTTTCGGCCTTCCTGAAGATTGAAGGTCTGACATACTCAAGCTGTGTTGCATCTTTGTCTATATTCTCGGTATTACCTATAATCAGGTATCCACCCGGTTCAAGAATATTGTAAATTTTGTTAATCAGGTTCCTCTTGGTATCCTCACTGAAATAAATCATGACATTTCTAAGGAATACACAGTGCATGCGGCTTCTGAAAGGAAAATCGTCCATGAGATTAAACTGCCTGAACATCACATTTTTTTTGATATCGTCGGTAACCCTGTAATTAAACTCATCCACCTTTTTGAAATTGGTTCTTTGCCACGGCGCCGGCAAAACTTCAATCTTTTCCTTGAGATATACTCCCTTCATTGCATACCTCAAAACCTCACTCGATAAATCAGTTGCCAGAAGGGTTGAATCCCATTTGCCGTAATCCAGTCCCAGAAACTCCTTTACAACCATCGCAATCGTATATGGTTCTTCGCCCGAGGATGAGGCCCCGGACCATATTCTGATATCATGGGTTGCCTGCTCTTTTCTGACAATCCAGGGAAGTATCACATCTTTAAGAAAAACGAAGTGATCCGGCTCTCGCCAGAAATATGTATGATTGGTGGTAAGGATATTCAGCATATTTTGAAGTTCATGACCTGACCTGTCATGTTCCACCGCATTAAGATAATCTCCGTAGGTAGCATATCCCTCTCTCGCAAGATAATTATCAAGTCTGCCCTGTACTATTACCTTTTTGCTTGCAAGATTTATGCCATACCGGCTCTCCAGAAACTGTACCAGTCTGTTAAACTCTATATCTGTCATAACTTTTCTCCCGTTTTTAAGATTTAATCTGCTTTTCTATCTTTAAAAACAAATCCACAAGATAAGGGTCGTAAATACTGCCTCCGTTTTTTTGCAGTTTGTCTAAGGCGCTGCTGCGCTCAAGACCGTTTACAATATAGCTGTCAAACCCGGCACATATGGCAACTATCCTTGCTGCCAGAGGTATACTTTCGCCTTTGAGTCCTTCGGGCGTTCCTGTGCCGTCCCATCTTTCTTTGCAGCTTTGAATCACATCGGCCACGGCCCTTGCGGAAGCGTTCCTCTCCTCCCCGGAAAAGAATACATTGAAGATTTTGTACTCGACCCCTCTTATCGCCGCAGCTATCTCCACTCCCTCTATGAACATGCCCGAAATTTTGTTTTCATATTTTTCGGTAAAATTAAGTGCCTGTGCCAGCATCCTCGAGTTGGCTGATATTATATCGTTCCTCTCGCCTTCTTCGTATAATAAGGCGATATTTTTCAGGATGCGTTTTTTCTCATCTTCGATTTTCCTGCTCTGCTCACTAATGACCTTCCCGAGTTTTTTATTGTTTTCTTCAAGCTGTTTCCTAAGGTTGTAGATGCTGATATGGGTTCTTACCCTCGTCTTTATCTCGGTAACATCAAAAGGCTTTCTGATAAAGTCCACTCCTCCGATTTCAAAGGCCCTCTCCCTTTCATCATCACTTTCGGCTGCCGAAACAAAAATCACCGGTATATCTCTCGTATGCGGATTTTTTTTGAGCATCTCACAAAATTCATAACCGTTAATATCGGGCATCATAATATCCAGAAGTACGAGCTGCGGCATGACGCGTCCGAGTATTTCCGTGGCCTCAGCCGCTCCCGTGGCCGAGCAGGTATTATACCCGAGGTCATTAAGTATTTCTTCAAGAAGGCCAATATTTATAACGGCATCATCCACAATCAGAATTGTTGCCTTTTCATCACTCATTACTCTCACCTGCCTTCTTTAAATGACCCGAAAGCTCATCGAGCAGCTCCCTGCATTTGTCCTTTTTTTCCTTGCGGACATTCATAACAAGGCGAAAAGCCGTCTTTTTAATATCCTCCGGTGCATCCTCCGTAAATTTTTTAATGCTTTCGGAAAAGCCCTCAGCCTTTGTCCAGTTATCAAGTTCCACGCATAATGCTGTCTTTTCGGTAAGGTCAATTATTATATCCGTGTTGTCAGCGTAGTTTTCGGTTTCTTCACAAGTCGGCGTTTTAAATACCAGAGTTTCTTTAAGATCAGATATGGTAAGCGGCTGATTGGAGGCTTCTTCTGAAAAACCGGATTTCATATTCACGGAGAATATAAAAGTCGAGCCTTTTCCTTTCTCACTTTCGATTTCAATACTGCCTCCCATAAGCTCAACTATCTGCCTGCACACATAGAGTCCGAGCCCGGTGCCTCCGTATTTCCTTGTAATACTTCCATCAACCTGTGTAAAGCTCTTAAACAGCTTGTCCTTGTCTTCGGGACTCATACCTATTCCGGTATCGGAAACAAAAAATGTAAGTTCAATGTCTTCTCCGCTCTGTTTGGTTTTGTATACCTCAACTCCAACATGACCTGCGGCCGTAAACTTAAGTGCATTGTTTAACAGGTTGTTTATAACCTGACTGAGTCTGAATTCATCTCCCCATACCTCGTCCGGCACATTGTCTGCAATATGATATGTAAGTTCAAGTCCCTTTTCGTTTGCTACGGATTCCGAGGTCTCGATACACCCCTCAATCAGTTTGTATAATGAAAACCTCTCGGATACTATCTCCATCTTTCCGTTTTCGATTTTTGCATAATCCAAAAGATTGTTGATAATCTTTTCCATATTTGAGCAGCATTGAAGCACTATATCCATAGTCCTTCTTTTACCTGCCGCTTCCTCTTCGGACTTGAGGTTGTTTATATGCCCCTTTATCCCGTTAACGGGGGTGCGAAGTTCATGTGTCAGATTAGAAACAAACTCATCCTGAGCCTTCATAAACTCCTTTAAATATTCCTCCTTGCCGGTAAGCTGTTTTTTTAGATTGTCCATCTCGCGTATGTCCGTTAACAAAGCACAACCAAGAGGAGTATCGTCACTTTCGCCAAGCCATACCTTTACCCTTACCGGAAAACAGCTCCTGTTTTTTCTGTATGCATCTTCCTTTATTTCTTCTTCGCATTTTTGACTTATAAACAAAAAAATATCTTCATCATCAGTGAAAAAATTCGGGAGAATATCTTTGATATTCGCATCTTCTGCCTTAATCCCCAGCTCCTTTTCTCCTGCATGATTAAGATATTTTATTAATCCGTTGCCGTCAAAGAAGCAGATAATCTCGGATGTTTTGTCAAAAACCTCATTTGTAAGCCTATCCAATAACACAACCTCCCACTAATCTGACAGCTTCATAACTTACATATAATATACCTTTTTAGGGCTAATATGTCAATACAAGTGTGACAATTCGCATAATTATCCAAAAAATAACGGAATGCTCTCCTGCATCCCGTTATTTTTTATGCAATATTTCATTTTTAACATATTTAAATGCCACATCCTCGCCCTGTTCAGCCAGGACAGTAAGCATCTTGTGCAGTAACGCCTCAGTCTCTTCATGCATAAGGGTATGGGCCCTGCCCTTTTCATAATACTCAAGCGCCGTAGCGTCGGTGTAACTGTCTTTGTGATAGATTTTGGACGCGGCTATCCTGTCGGCAAACATTTCCGCCACATATTTCTCCGGCATCTTCATTCCGGCAAGCACAAATCCGCTCTTTTTTTCGGTATCTATGGAATAATCTATCCAGTATTCCAAATGATGCTTGTTTCTGCCCTTATGATGGAGCCATGACGCAGAATATCCTTCCGCCTTTCTCTGGGCATCATTAGGGCTTCTGTCTCCCTGATAATACTTGCAGCCCGCCCAAAATTCCACAGGTGAAAACTTTGAAAGGTCATGAGTTATCCCCTGCCAGTACAGCCCCATCTTAAAGCAGCCCCCGGCAACAAGTATCTTATGTTTCATCACCGTACAAAAATGCTTCCAAATGTTCATAACTATTCCATCTCGTCAAACATCATCTCGTCAAGGATTTCATCAAATCTGTCGGATACTATTTCGTATTCTTCATCATCCTCGATGTTGTCCAGTACGCCTTCACCGTCTTCATCTTCACTGTAGCGGTAAATAAATACCTCACCGTCTTCGTTTTCATCATTTTCATCCAGTGGAAGAATCGCTATATAATCTCTTTCTCCTGCCTCGAAAATCGTAAGCGGCTTGCATTCCAAAGCAGAGCCGTCATCGAGTTCAAGTGTAATCCTTACATCATCAGCGTCCTCCGGACGCAAAACATCATCTGCCATAAAAACCTCCTTTCTTATCCTATCTCATTTTCAAGTTTGGCTATTGCCGCCTTAATTCTCTTAACGCTCTCTTCTTTACCTATAACCTCCATTATTTCGGTAGCTCCTCCCGGTGTCATCTGTTTACCGGAAACCGCAACCCTTATGGGCCACATGGCAAAGCCGTTCTTACATCCTTTCTTCTCAATATATCCCTTAAGCGTAGCAAAAAGAGCATCGTTTGAATAATCGCACTGCTCTTCAAAAAGAGGAAGCAGCTCCCTTAAAACTTCAAGAGAACTTTCTGCCGTAGTCTTCATTTTTTTATGGGTATACATTTCTATATCATACTGCGGCACTTCTTCAAAGAAGTCAATTATTTCATCTATGTCCGGATAAATCTCTATCCTTGTTCTTACCATCTCAGCTATTTTGTGAAGATCGTAATCCTTTGTTACAGTCTTTTTAATATACGGAAGGGCTTTTTCGTAGAACGCCTCCGGCTCCATCGCCTTAAAATACTCTCCGTTCATCCATTTAAGCTTTGTAATATCAAAAACTGACGGAGATTTGTTAATTCTCCTGTAATCAAACTCCCTTACCAGATCTTCAAGGGAGAATATTTCGTTGTCGCCTTCCGGACTCCATCCCAAAAGCGCCACAAAATTTACGACAGCCTCCGGTAAAAATCCCTGATTTATAAGATCTTCATATGATGCATGACCGCTTCTTTTGGAAAGTTTGTTATGGTCTTCGTCTGTAATAAGCGGGCAGTGAATGTAAACCGGTACCTCCCATCCAAAGGCCTCATATATTCTGTTATATTTAGGTGCCGAAGAAAGGTATTCATTACCTCTGACAACATGGGTTATATTCATTGTATGGTCGTCTACAACATTGGCAAAGTTATATGTAGGATATCCGTCCGATTTTATAAGAATAAGGTCCTCAAGTTCGGCATTTTCAACTGTGATATCCCCGTAAATAACATCTGTAAATGTGGTGGTGCCCTCCGTCGGCATATTGAATCTTATAACATAAGGCTTGCCGGCTGCAAGGTTTGCCTCTACCTCTTCTTTAGACAAATGAAGACAGTGTTTATCATATATGGACATTTCCTTGCCGTTAATTGTCTGTTTAAGAGAGCTCAATCTTTCTTCATCACAAAAGCAGTAATATGCATCGCCCTTTTCAATGAGCTGTTTGGCATATTTAAGATATATTCCCCGGCTTTGACGCTCACTTTGTACATAAGGGCCGTATCCTCCGTCCTTATCCGGACCTTCATCCGATTCAAGTCCTGTCTCTTTAAGTGTTTTATATATAATATCAAGTGCTTCGGGAACATATCTCTCCTGATCCGTATCTTCAATACGGAGCATAAATGTTCCTCCCGCATGTTTTGCAATAAGATATGCATAAAGCGCTGTTCTTAAATTTCCTACATGCATCCTGCCGGTGGGGCTCGGTGCAAATCTGGTCCTGACTTCCATTTTTGTTTCTCCTAAATATTATATTAAATTCGTAAACTATATTATATTACCAAAAATATATTAAAAAATCTATATCACTTCCCATTATTTTTATGATAGAATATCTTTTGTTGCTTACTAAAAGGAGGAAATCATGTCAAATCAGGCAAAACACTCAATTATGCTTGTTATCTGTGCCTTTATCTGGGGTACCACCTTTGTTGCACAAAGTGTAGTAACCGACGATATGGGGGCATTTACATACAACTTTTCCCGTTCCGTAATAGCCTGCATCTTTATTTCATTTGTAATAAGGATATTCGACAGAAAAAAGATAGTAACCCGCCCTCCACAAAACTCCAAAGAGAGGCTTTACAATATTAAAGGCGGACTCGTATGCGGCAGTATCCTTACTTTCGGAATGTTTTTCCAGCAGTATGGTCTGGGATTTACGACAGTCGAAAAGGCCGGCTTCCTTACCACCCTTTATATCATCCTTGTGCCGATTGTCGGTATTTTTATGGGACATAAATCAACCGTATATATATGGATAAGCGTCGTTTTGTCATTGGCCGGCCTCTACCTTTTATGTATAAGTGAGACCTTAAGCCTCGCAAAGGGCGACCTTATTATGATAATATCCGCCATTATATATACGGCTCAGATACTTGCGATAGACCATTACTCTCCCAATGTTGACGGAGTCAGGATGTCTTTCTACCAGTTTATGGTTGTGGCCGCAGAATCCTTCGTCCTTATGATAATATTCGAGACTCCCCGCATAAGTGTAATAATTTCCTGCATTATACCTATACTCTATGCCGGAATACTTTCAAGCGGTATAGCCTACACATTACAGATTCTCGGACAGGCCAACTTAAACCCCGCAATAGCAAGTGTAATAATGAGTCTTGAATCGGTATTCTCAGCTCTGTCCGGATGGCTGATTTTACATGAGCGGCTGACATTTAAAGAGCTGATCGGATGTGTATGTATCTTTATAGCAGTGCTTTTGGCACAAAAAAGAAAAGACTGATAAACAGCCTTTTCGTTTATACGCTTCGCTTAAACTCAGTCGGATAAGACTATATCCATATCGTGCCATACTTCTTTGCCCCATACGGACGCTGAAATGCCAAGGTCTTTAAATCCCATTTTTTCATACATTTTAATCTTTTCATCGTGACAGGTAAGCACCATCCTGTCTGCCCCGAGATTTTGGGCCAGATTGCAGTATTTTTTGACTATTTCGGTTGCAAGATGGGCTCCTCTGTACTCAGGTCTTACATCAAGTCCCAAAAGCATAACATTTTTTTCACCCGGAATGTGGGTATTTATATCTGTAAAGAATTCGTCCCTGAAAACGGTCTCATTTGTGGAAATTCCGTTTAAAAATCCTGCAATTTTCCCTTTCTCTTTATCGAAGGCGACAAGAAAATACTCCGGAGCCTTTTCAATCCTTTCTATCATATTTTCTCTTTTGCAGGCCTCATTCGGTGGGAAACAAATCATTTCAATTTCCACAGCTTCTTCCGCTTCTTCTCTTTTGATGCTTCTGAATTCAAATACTTCGTCCATTTTTTCTATCCTTTCTTTCTGCAATATATTTTCTGCCCTCGGACATTACAGCCTCAACATGCAGAGGAACCGGTACTCTATTGGGATCGATATGTTTAACATGATAAGCCCATCCGTAATGTATCATATAATTAATCATGGGCTGTACCATGGCGCAAACAAAGAATATTATCATACCTGTATATAGCCACAGCATTATCAAAAGTACGGCTACCATACTCCCGTAAATCGAAAATCCGTTAAAGACCTTTACATATACCGCAAGCAGATTGGTAAATATCATCCATGCCACCGCACAGAAAAACCCACTCGCGAGCTGGCTTTTAAAGGTATTTTTCTGATTTGGCAGTCCCGTAAAAGCCGCCGTAAACAGTACCACCAAAAGTGCAAATGCAAGCAAAAACCTTAAAGTCATAAATACCGTTACAATAAAAGGGGTTTCATTAAATTTATAAACAATATGGATAAAGCTGCGTATCTGGCTGCCGTATACAATGAATACAACAATAAAAAACAGGCTGATAAGCAAAATAAAGGTTTCTACCATAGCCTGAAACCTCAGATAAAAATAATTCCTGTTTTCCGGAATTTCCCTGACACAGTTGAGTCCGTAAGTAATCCCCTGCACACTCTTTGCCGCAGACCAAAGCGCTGCCACGGCGGAAAACGATACTATACCTATCGAATGGCTGTAAAGCTCATCTATAAGAACCGAAACCGCCTCCTCGGCAAAATGAGGCACATACCTGCGAAACATTTCGATAAGCACGGTCTCATCAAGGCTCATATACCTGATTATTGAAATAAGGAACATAAGAAAAGGTATAAAAGACATCAAAAGAAAGAATGCCGACTGAGCAGCATGTCCCGTTACCTTAAACCTCATAAATCTCGGAATTGTTCCGTAAATGTATTCTTTAACTTTCTTTTTCATCTTACCTCAAAAGCTCCGTAAGAATACGGAAGGTTTTTTCTAAAAAGAAAGCTGCCAAGTACTGGCAGCTTAATCTTCGTTTTTCCCCGGGATGCCGTCCCTAATGTTTTGACTCCTAGCAAAGCTAGGTGGGTAACCGCAACCCTTCTCTTTGTCTTCCTCCGGTAAATCAAGGCCTGACATCGATGAGGCAATAATAGGAATCCCGTTTAAAGTAAATGTAGGTTCAAAACTATTAGGCGTTATATCGCACATCTCAGGTTAGTTATATTATAAAATATCTATGCTAATTCGTCAACCACCTTCTGAATAGCTTCAAGAGCATCATCAGGAAGTTTATCATAGCCTTCGTCGTTATTGGCAAATCCCATAACGGCATCCACCCTGTTTTGCATAGCGCTCTTTAAAGCAGCCTTGTACTCAGGGTCTGAAAGATCAGGTGTAAAGTCTCCTGTCTTACCGTTCCAGTCATACATAATCTCAATATCTTCGAACGGTCCCCATTTCTCGAATTTTGCCTTGCCTTCAACTATGGTCTCTAAGATTCCGAGCGTATCTTCCTTCTCGCACTTATGTCCCATAAAATCACCTGTGTTTACTATGTAGCAGGCAACATTCTTTTCTTCCACAAGCTTTTTGAATTTCTCATAGTCATTTGCAAGCGGATATGTTCTGAACGGGTTGGCATAAGGCACAATACGAAGTGCGTTCATATCGGTACCCTTCTTTACTCTCTCCGCTGAAGATGTTTTGGTGGCAAGGGTTGCTCCCATTACCGCCGCAAGGGATGCGCCCTTAAGCTTAACTACCGGCGGAATTGCAGGGTCTTTCATTATCCAGAAAATCGCATTTACCGGAGCATCAATCTTATCCACCCTGTTCGGTGACCAGAGCTTTGATTTGATTGCGCGGCCGTTTCCGTTCCTTATATCTTCGGTAACTATCTGTATCTTGCCGTTTTCATCCATTGTAGCTGAGCAGTTCTGTACCGTAAGAAGATACTCATTGTCTGCGCAGCCCGTAGGATAATCGTTTGTTTTGTCAAAATATGTAGGTTCAAGAGCAATGGATGCACAGGTATCGGAATTTATAATAAAGGCATCATCATGAAGGACCTTGATTGACGGATATTTGTTTCCGTGCTTTGCATGTGTGAGCGTTGATTTGCCCGAACCCGAAAGTCCGTAAACCGATGCTACATATTTAGAACCGTCTGCCAGGGTATACTCCTTCTGTCCGCCATGGCAGGATGCATATCCGTTTCTGTTGGCTATCGCCCACGCCATTGTAAGAGTACCCTTTTTGTGCTCTCCGAAATACTTCATTCCAAGGATTGCGGCACAGTTCTGCTCGGTATCGAAATAACACAATGTAAGAGGGTCCGAAAGGCAGCTGTAATCAACATCGGGTGCCTCATGCGGTGCCCACTGGGGATCTGAGAAAATATAAATATCCGGCTCATTTCCACCGCCTACCGGCTGGGAGTTTTTGTACATTCTGACATATTCATCAGACATATACTGGAAGTTAAGCATCCAGTTATAGAGAAGGTTCTCCTCTCCTTCCGGTATAAGAAGGTGGGCTTTAACCATAAACTCCGGATCAAGACCGACAAAACACTCGGCATGATAGAGAGTTTTCCATCTTGTTTCGTAAACAGCATCCATAACAACCTTGTCAAGTGCCGTTTCATCTACCCCCGGATGGCCTTTGATTCTTCTGGCCTGGGCATATCTTCCCGTTACGGCTCCGTCGTTAAAAAGAAGCACTTTTGCATCTTTTTCAAGGCCGAAAAGTTCTCCGTCCTTTACAGGCATATCGGTAACTATTGTTCCCGGAGAGTTTTTGGCAAGCTCATAAGCCTCCTTTAATGTGTTGACTTTTACAACATTATTTCCGTAATAAGCCGCTTCTATTATGGAACGCGTCTTTGAAAATCCGACTTTTCCTTTTCCGATTTCGCTAATCGGATAATAAGCCTTTGTAGACATTTACATCTTCCTCCTGTTGCAGATAATGGTTTGTTTTAACTACCATAGAGTATTGTAATAAAAAAAAATAAGTTTTACAACATAAAATGCATAAGAGTTATAAACTTTTTATTAACATTTACCCTTACGGCTTGAACGGACATTTGCTTTTATGATAGAATCAATTCTAACATTGTGACAGGAAAGGGGTATTTTATGGATTCTAATTTATTTTACGAAACTACACCGGAAATAACAGATCTTGCCAACATTGTCAAAAACACAGACTATATAGACAAAGAATTATACACAAAATACAATGTAAACAGAGGTCTTAGAGATTTAAACGGAAAAGGTGTTCTTGTCGGACTTACCGGGATTTCAGAAGTAACAGCAAAAAAAGAAGTAAACGGAGAGCTCGTCCCTTGTCATGGTGAGCTTTATTACAGAGGATATAATATTGAGGATATAATAAAGGGTATACCTTTGGAATCTCATTTCGGTTTCGAGGAATGTACCTATCTTTTGCTGTTCGGAGAGCTTCCAACCAAGGCCGAACTCGATAACTTCACTTCGCTTTTATCCGGATACCGCTCCCTTCCAACCAGTTTTGTAAGGGATATAATAATGAAGGCACCGAGCAGGGATATGATGAACACCCTTGCAAGAAGCGTACTTACACTTTATTCATACGACACTCACGCAGACGATACCACTATTCCAAATGTACTCCGTCAGTGTCTTGAACTGATAAGTCTCTTTCCCCTGCTTTCCGTATACGGTTATCAGGCTTACAGACATTTCCATGACGGAAAGAGTCTTTTTATACACAACCCCAGACCGGAGTATTCAACATCGGAAAATATTCTGTCCATATTAAGACCGGACAGCTCATTTACTCCGCTCGAAGCCAAACTCCTTGATATAGCACTTATTATACATATGGAGCATGGCGGCGGTAACAATTCAACCTTTACAAATCACCTTGTATCATCTTCGGGCACTGACACCTACTCTGCCATGGCCGCTTCTTTAGGGTCTTTAAAAGGTCCTAAACACGGCGGAGCAAATCTAAAGGTAGTAAGAATGTTTGATGATATGATGGAAAAAGTCTCAGACTGGACAAGCGAAGATGAGGTAGGCAGATACCTTGAAGATCTGCTTGAGGGGCGTGCATTTGACAACGCCGGACTCATCTACGGTATGGGACATGCCATCTACTCTCTTTCCGACCCGAGAGCAAAGATACTCAGATACTTTACAGAGAAACTCTCAAAAGAAAAAGGTCTCGAGGATCAGTTTGCCCTTTATACCCTTGTGGAAAGACTTGCGCCGGAAATTATTGCAGACAAAAGAAAGATGTACAAGGGAGTCAGTGCAAATGTGGACTTTTTCAGCGGTTTTGCATATCGCATGCTCGGTCTTCCCGAGGAACTCTACACTCCTATTTTCGCCATAGCAAGAGTTGCCGGATGGTCAGCACACCGTATGGAGGAACTTACGGGTGGCGGCAAAATAATGCGACCTGCCTATATGAGTATTCATGAGCACAGGGATTTTGTTCCTATGAAAGAAAGATAGCCTAAGTCCGTATTATACAAATTTAATTGCAATTCTGCTTATAATATCTTATAATCAAAATAGTATTTAATTTAACGGAGGAGTAATCAGTTATGACTAAGGAAGAACTTAAGATTCTAATTTGCGATGATTCAATTCTCGCAAGAAAATTTATAAAAGATTCCCTCAAAAGACTCGAATGTGAAAATGTCGAAGAAGCAAAAGACGGACAAAGCAGTATAGACAAATATTCTGAGTTTAAACCTCATATTGTTTTTCTTGATATTATTATGCCTAACAAAAACGGAGTTGAAGTTACGCAGGAAATAATGGATTCCAATCCTGATGCCACCATAGTTATCATATCTTCCGTAGGTACAAAACAGTTCCTCGAAGATGCGCTCTCTGCGGGGGCAAAGGATTTTATCCAGAAACCGTTTACGGACGAATCCATTGCAAAGGTTATAGACAAATATATTTCAAACCACTAGGGAGGCTGCCATGTATAGTCAGTTTTTCGGTAACTATCTTGTTGAAAGAGGTGTAATAGACAGATTACAGCTCTTGGAAGTACTCGGCCACAAAAACGACGATGCCATCATACATCCAGGACTTTTGGCCGTTTACAAGGAATATCTCTCAGGTCGCGAGGCCAAGGAGATTATGATTAAAGAGTCTCAGACGGGAATGGATTTTTATGAGGTTTCTGCCGAGCAGATGGCTCTCACATCCTCACAGATTGAGACCTTAAAAAATCTAAAGGCTCCTTATTATCTGCATATTGCCCAGCATCTAATAGACAAGGGCATCTCGGATATTGACGAAATGGCAGACTGCCTTTTCGAATACGAATCCCAATTCGAAATTATAGATTTGGATTTAATGAAGGAAATCAACGATAAGGTTGACCTTTTATTAATGGAGTTTGACATGATTTGTTCTTCTCCTTACAAAGACGAGCTGACAGAATATCTTGTACTGCTCTTTAACAACCTCATCCACTATATAGGCACTGATTTTGAACCGCTATCCATCCAGCCGTTCCCCCAGTATTTTTCAAAAGTAGGTTCTGTTCAGAAAATTATCGGCGAGCCCAACTTTTTCACAGAGGTGGATATGAGCGAAGAAGCTGCAATTATATTTGCAGGACGCTTTGCCGGTGAACAGTTTGAAGAATGTGATGAATATGTGCGCGCCTCTCTTGATGATTTTTTGAATCAGCATAACGGCGTATTTGTGGTTAACCAGTCCAACCACACTCATAAAGAATATACTCTTGAGCCTCCTTATGAATCTCATAACGAAATACAGTCGCCGGATGGTGAAGCTTACTTTTTAACTGTCAGCTTCCACTCCTGCGGATATGTTAATTTCTATATTTCAGCCTACTAGGTTTCACTTGTGAAACTCTTACTCCTATAAAAAATCTCTCTCCGTTTTCGGAGAGAGATTTTTAGATTTATATTATATTCCGAGAAATTCTTTGACAGCCTTTTCCATATCCGCTGTATCCACAACGGTATTATGTCTTACAGGAGCCGTTCTTATCTCCTCTATTGCCTTTGGCACCTCAACATTCCCGATTTTCGAGAGCTCATCCACAAGTTCAAAATCGCCTTTTGAATCGTATGCCGGGTCAATTGCCGTCATTACACTTCTGGTAAACTTAAACGGGCTCGCTGTGGAAGCTATGACAGTCTTGGTATCATCGCCTGTTTCCTTGCGGTATTTTCTGTACACTCCTGCCGCAACGGCAGTATGGGTATCTATAATGTA
>CAJOOU010000085.1 GCA_905236735.1 uncultured Eubacterium sp.
GAACTGCACAAACGGCATATCATATCTTCTGCCGACTCTTGCATCATCTTCACCGAATGCAGGTGCACAGTGAACAATACCTGTACCGTCTGTCATTGTTACATAGTCATCAACCATTACAAGGTGAGCTTTTTTATGCTGCTTTTCAGCTGCTTTTCCGGCGCATTCGTAAAGAGGTTCATACTCCTTATATTCAAGGTCTTTTCCCTTGTAGCTTTCAAGAACTTCGTAAGCCTTTATGCCTTCTTCTTCATTTCCGAGCTTGCCCAAAACCTTGTCGCAAAGAGCTTCAGCAAGATAATATGTATATCCGTCAGCTGCCTTTACCTTCACATAGGTTTCTTCCGGATTCATACAGAGCGCAACATTTGACGGAAGTGTCCACGGAGTAGTCGTCCATGCCAAAAAATATGCATCCTCACCTTTAACCTTGAATCTGACTATTGCAGAACGCTCTTTTACAAGCTTATAGCCCTGAGCAACCTCCTGTGCCGAAAGCGGGGTACCACATCTCGGGCAGTACGGAACTACCTTAAATCCCTTATAAAGAAGGTTCTTTTTCCAGATTTCCTTAAGAGCCCACCACTCTGATTCAATGAAATTGTTATCGTATGTAATATACGGATTGTCCATATCTGCCCAGAAGCCTACTGTATCCGAAAAATCCTCCCACATACCTTTGTACTTCCATACAGATTCCTTACACTCTTTAATGAAAGGCTCCATTCCGTACTCTTCTATCTGTTCTTTGCCGTCAAGACCAAGTTTTTTCTCTACCTCAAGCTCTACAGGAAGTCCGTGAGTATCCCAGCCGGCCTTTCTCGGAACATATTTACCCTTCATTGTCTGGTATCTCGGAATCATATCCTTTATAACCCTGGTAAGCACATGACCTATATGCGGCTTTCCGTTAGCAGTCGGTGGGCCGTCATAAAAGGTATATGTTTCACCTTCCTTACGATTTTCCATACTCTTTCTGAATATGTCATTTTCGTTCCAGAACTTTAAAATTTCTTTTTCTCTGCCTACGAAATTCATATCCGTGGATACTTTGTTGTACATCTTTAACCTCCTGAAAATTCAAGTCTCTCTCTCGAGACTGTAATCCCGACTGAGATAAAAAACTCCTGTCCGTAAAAGGACAGGAGTCTGTTACCTGATTATAAACCACCTTATTACGCAATGTACTTAAAAGATTACCTTTTGCATACAAGCTCTCTTTAACGGGAGAATCCGTTGGCGCCTACTCGCTTTCTTTCGGGCCACAGCTCAGAAGTGATATTCGGACATCTCTACTCTTACCGGCTCTCACCTAATCCGGCTCTCTGAGAATTTCGATTAATGCCTTACTGTCTTCGTCACAGCTTTTAATTTTCTTTTCTTCAATTATTTCTAAAAAGAACGCTCCGCATTCTTTTTAACTAAGTTGCGGGGACAGGACTTGAACCTGCAACCTTCGGGTTATGAGCCCGACGAGCTTCCGATTGCTCCACCCCGCGTCAATGAAATAGATTATAGTACGAAATTCTCCTCTTGTCAAATTTCCTTTTAAACCGCATAAACTTAGAGGCGGCACAACTGCCGCCCCTAAGCTCGTAGTATTCATTTTCCCTTTAGGTAATACTGTCTATAATAGATCCCGTCGTAAGGGATGCATACTTTCCGCTGCTTGTATAAGCGGAACCTGTGCCTGTGCTGTTTAGCGCACTTGAGGCCGCAGAATATACGGCCGCAGCCTTTGTAACAACCTGACTTGCATAGGATGAACTTCCCGTAAACAATGATTTCATTGTGGAAAGGTTCGCATTGTTAAATGTGTCTTCATCAATCTCCAATGTGTTATCGGAATTAATGCTGATACCGATTTCGTTAAGCAGATTTTCATTTGCCGAAGTCTGCTGTGTGAGCCAGAGCACATTTCTTAAAGATGATGTATCATTAAGATCGTCAGTGGATTCTATCAGCGAATTATAATCCTCCACGAATGACTTAAGCGATTTCAAAAGTTCTTCCCTGTTGTCTTCTGTATAACTGCTGCTCTTTTGAAGGGCGCTCGCACTTTTAGCCAGATCCTTGGCACTGTTTTGTGTAGTCTTTAATGTTGTCTCTGAGTCAGTGGAACTGCTGCCTGATGATGACTGCTCGGCATAATATGCGGACATAAGCTTCTTATACGCTCCTGACTTGATAAGAGCATAATCTACCAATCCGCCTGTCGAGGTTGTACTGCTGCTTGATGTGGTAGACGAGGTGCTGAGCATCGAATCAATAAAAGATGATGTGCCACCGCTACCAACAAGACTTGAAATTGTTGACATACTATCACTCCTTTGATCTTAAAGTCGGACTTCCCTGTCCTTACAAAAATACTTCTGCATATTAACTTTCGGCATCCCTTGCCTTAAAGTTAACTCTATAATAACATCTTTTATAAAAAAATCAATATTTTTAATGTGTTCCCCGGCTTAAATAATCCTCATTTATACCGCTTTGTCTGTCGAAAAGCAAAACA
>CAJOOU010000086.1 GCA_905236735.1 uncultured Eubacterium sp.
CAGGCACCTGAAGCCTGCGCGTCTGCCAATTCCGCCACTCCTGCTCATATATTCAAATTTTAAAGATTATAGTTTATTCAAATGCTACAGTGCCTCTTCTTGACCTTTGGTCAAGAAGCATCGTTTGCTTCGCGTTTGACTCTTCTTGACCTTTGGTCAAGAAGCATCGTTTGCTTCGCAAACTCAATTCCGCCACTCCTGCTCATATAAAATATTTAGGTGCTGTTTAACAGCACCTAAATATTTTATTAAATATAAACTCTAATGTCAATAGCCTTTTACGCTAATGCTGCCTTCTTTTCAACTCTGTTAGTGATAAAGTCCCTCACTTCATCTTTACTCATATTGAGAACCACTCCGAATTCCCCATATAAACTGTCTTCCGCTATACGGAAATATCTCTCATCTGTTGCCGTGGTCTTCTTGCCCTCAGCGTTTCTTTTCTCCTGTCTCTTGTATATGGTCTTTATGACTCTGACCAAATCACGACAGTCACATTTTTTCATTTCTTCTTTGTACTCATCTTCGATGAGCTTTTCGTTTTTCACCTCAAGAGGTTTAATCTCATCAATTTCATCAATGATTTCCATAGTCTCATCTTTTGAGAGAATATGTCTCATAACAATCTTTTTATTGTCCACAGGTGTAAATATTGTACCATTTCCCTTAAAGAATGGGCGAAGAGTATAATACTCTTTCTCATTTTTGACTCCCCCGATGTCAAGCGGGCCTATGGATACTACTTCGCATACACCTGTGTTGCCGTATATTATTTTGTCTCCAACTTTAAACATGTTTACTCCTTTTACTATCCACTTTCCGTCAAGTTACCGGTCCTGCATCAGCCTTCGCCGCACCTGCCGGGGCGCTGTATGTCCCGGGCTGATTTAATACGAGACCAAAAAATAAGAGGGTAGCGTAAGCCCGCCACCCCCATTTTATCTTAGCTATAAGATATTACTCTTTTTCAACGACTGTTGCGCAGCCCATACCACCACCGATACACAGTGTAGCAAGACCTTTCTTAACATCGTCTCTCTTCTGCATCTCGTGAAGAAGAGTAACAAGGATACGGGCTCCGGAAGCTCCTACAGGATGTCCGATTGCAATAGCTCCACCGTTTACATTGAGCTTTTCATTCGGGAATCCAAGGTCACGAGCTACTGCAAGTGACTGAGTAGCGAATGCTTCGTTTGCTTCGATAAGATCGATATCATCAATTGTAAGACCTGTCTTAGCAAATACCTTACGAACAGCAGCTACAGGACCTACACCCATGATAGCCGGGTCAACACCGCCAAGTGCACCTGCAACATAAGAAGCCATTGGCTTGATACCAAGCTCTTTAGCCTTCTCTTCGCTCATAAGAACAAGAGCTGCTGCACCATCGTTGATACCTGAAGCATTACCTGCTGTTACTACGCCGCCTTCTTTGCCTGATGCGCATTTAAGTTTTGAAAGGCTTTCAGCTGTAACACCTGCTCTAGGTCCCTCATCTGTATCGATGATAACTGTTTCTTTCTTCTGCTTAACTTCAACAGGAACGATTTCGTCTTTGAACTTGCCGGCTTTGATAGCTGCCTCAGCTTTGTTCTGTGACCATGCTGCAAATTCATCAAGTTCTTCTCTTGTAAGGTTATATTTTTCAGCAACATTCTCTGCTGTAATCATCATATGATAGTTGTTGAATGCATCCCAGAGAGCATCGTTGATCATTGTATCAACGAGTGTTCCGTTGTTCATTCTGTATCCGTATCTTCCGTTCATTACTGCGTATGGTCCCTGAGACATGTTCTCCATACCACCTGCAACAACGATGTCAGCATCTCCTGCCTGAATCATGTTTGCTGCATTGTTTACACACTTAAGACCTGAACCGCAAACTACATTAAGAGTAAATGCCGGTACTTCCTGTGGAAGTCCTGCCTTCATTGAAGCCTGACGAGCCGGGTTCTGTCCAAGACCTGCCTGGATAACACATCCCATCATAACCTCATCTACATCAGCAGGATTAACGCCTGCTCTTTCAACTGCTGCCTTGATTGCGATAGCACCAAGGTCTACAGCCTTAACATCTTTGAACTGACCGCCCATCTTGCCGACAGGGGTACGAACAGCGCTTGCAATAACTACTTTTCTTGACATTGTTCTTCTCCTTTTATCCAATTAATTCGCTAACTTATATATGCTTTCGCCTAAAGCGTCCGCACATATAATTTTATCACTCAAACTAATCGAATGCAATAAAATATTTCTAAAACCTGTCTTTGCAGAGTATCTTAATAAAATACCTGATTCCCTATCCATGTACCATAATCACTCGTCCAGCCGTTACCGCTGTGAAAATGATAGAAACTTACGGTGATATGCCCCGCCAAAACCTCACGGGCAGCATTAACACATGATGTGGTATATGAGCCGCTTGATAAAACAAGTTCAAACTTTCCGCTCGCAACCGGGGAAAACTGACCGCTCTGATATATTACTCCCCTTACCGTATTGGGATAAGATGATGAATTTACCCTGTTCATAACAACGCTTCCTACTGCGAGCTGACCTTCATAGCTCTCTCCTCCGGCCTCACAATATATTATGGCCGCCATTAATTCCTCATCTCCGGCTTCGGCCGCATAGTTTGAATCAGATACAGACGCCGCCTCTTTTTCTGCCCTTGCGGCTTCTTCCGCAGCCTTTTGTGCTGCAGCAAGTTTTTCCTTTTCTATCTGCGCCTCTAACGCCTCAGCCTCTTTCATCTTTTCCTCAAGTTCTTCTTCGGAAATGGCAAGAGAATTTTCCGCAGAGCTTATGAGTTCTGATAAATTTTCCCTCTTTTCTTCACACTGCGTCTTAAGGCTTGAAAGCTCTGCAAGTGCATCGCCAAGCTCTGTCTTTTTTTCTTCAAGAGTCTCGCACATTAATATATATCCATTTATGAGTTCTTCATCATATTCCTTTATTGCTGCAGCATATTCCATCCTTGTCAAAAGAGAGCTTATGCTTTTGGCACATAAAATCTGACTTAGATATGATTCGCTTCCATTCTCATAGGTGTATTTTATTCTCTTTTTCATCAGCTCATAGCTGACATTAATATCTTCTTCTATTTCTTTTATCTGTTCTTCCACAGCGGCGATTTCCTGCTGCTTATCGGATATCTGAGCCTCGTAATTGGAAATACTCGCAACTACCCCGTCATAATCCGTGCCATATTCCGAAAGTGCGCTTTTCAGTTCCTCCTGTTCCCTTTGAAGAGCCTCTATTTTCTCGTTTGTCTCATCAAGCTTGTCCTTTGTCTTAGAGGCCAAAACACCGCAATCAAAAAACGACGGTACGAAAATGCATGCCGCCACAGCAGTAATAATTATTTTTTTCCATGGAATATATCTCATTAAAACCCCCTAATCCGCATCTGATGATTTTCCATGAGTTCCTTAAAAATTTTACCACAGCAGTCCTTTATTTGCTATACTTTATGTATGTTTTTGAGAAAATCCGAAAATGGAAATTATAAAGAATACAAAAATATAAAAGACGCTTTGTTTAAGGGCTCTCTCCCCAAAAAGCGTCCCTTCCTTATTGCTATAATAGGAGCCGGAGGTAAAACGACTACCCTCTTAAACCTCGCCCAAAGCCTTGCTGATGAAGGAAAAAAGGTACTGTGCTTTACCACCACCCATATGCAGTCTCCGCCCGAGTGGGGCGCTGTATTATCCGGTGACGAAGGCCAAATCCTTAAAAAAGCTGAAGAAAACCATCTTGTAATAACAGGTCTTCCGGGCGATAGAAGAGGCATGAAAATGCCGGATGAAAATGTACTGAAAAATATTATCCCGCATTTTGATTTCTGCATTTATGAGGCTGACGGCTCAAGGCGTCATCCCATTAAAACCCCTGCATCCTATGAGCCCGTAATTCTGCCCGGAACGGATTATATAATTGTATCTGCCGGGCTTTCCGCAATCGG
>CAJOOU010000087.1 GCA_905236735.1 uncultured Eubacterium sp.
GCCTTCCTTCTTTTACAGGGAGTGGAAACTCTTTCGCTTCGTTTAGACAGGCATGCGGAGAATACTAAAAAAGTGGTTGAGTTTTTACAGAATCATCCAAAGGTGGAAAAGGTAAACCATCCGTCATTAAAAGACCATCCGGACCATGCGCTTTATGAAAAATACTTCCCGAACGGGGGCGCGTCCATCTTTACCTTTGATATTAAGGGCGGACAGGAGGAAGCATGGAAATTTATTGACAATCTCAAACTTTTCTCGCTTCTTGCCAATGTTGCGGATGTTAAGAGCCTTGTGATTCACCCGGCTACGACTACACATTCCCAGCTCACAAAAGAGGAGCTTTTAGATCAGGGAATTAAAGAAAGCACAATAAGACTTTCTATCGGAACGGAACATATTGATGATATAATTGCAGATCTTGAAAACGGATTTGCAGCGGTATAAAAACACATAAAAATATGGTACAATAAAGGAAACGCAGAAGCCGGCGTTTCCTTTATTACTATACGGATTTATGGGGGCACAGGATGGGTAAGATAAAAGCAGATAAGCAGGTGATAGCAATTCTTGTACTTGCGGCAGTTTTGGTTGTGGTGATTATTGTAGGGATTGTCGGACAAAAAAAGGATGAGGAAGAGCCAACAGAGACGCAGGAAGAAGAAACGCAGGAGATTACATTTTCGTATAAAGACGCAGGCGGAAGAGTTCATACCACAATTCTTGATACAGAGGCAGCGATGCATTCATACGATTGGGGAAATTTGTCTATAGACGGACAGGATGTATCATATGATGACGGGACATATGAAACTGTTTTCGGGGTGGATGTTTCGTATCATCAGGGAGATATTGACTGGAACGCAGTAGCTGAAGACGGGGTAAAGTTTGCAATCTTAAGAGTGGGATACAGGGGATATGGTCAGGACGGAACCCTTAATGAAGATGTTAAATTCCGAGATTACATTGATGAGGCGCACAGCGCAGGTCTTGATGTCGGGGTCTATTTTTTCTCTCAGGCAATAAATGAAGACGAGGCAAGGGAAGAGGCGGATTTTGTACTCGACATTATATCGGATTATGAGATAGAGTTGCCTGTGGTCTACGACCCGGAGTCTATTGCCGATGATGAAGCAAGGACGGATGAACTCACAGGGGAGCAGGCTACAAAAAATACAATTGCATTCTGTGAGGAAATTGAGGAAGCAGGTTATGAGCCGATGGTATACAGTAATATGGTCTGGGAGGCTGATTACTTTGATATGTCAGAGGTATCAGGCTATAAATTCTGGTATGCCGATTATGAATCCTATCCGCAGACTCCATATGATTTTTGCATGTGGCAGTATACGGAAAGCGGAAGCATATCGGGGATATCCGGAGGTGTTGATCTGGATGTGATGTTCAGAGCCAAATAATATGGAGGGTGAAGGATATAAAAAGAGGCAGACGGTAGATGAATATTTTGGCACCGTATAATAAAATGCAATTGTAAAGAGCGTTTTAATGTGATAGAATACGAAAAGAAAGGGGCGGTTTTGCTAAAAACTGTCCCTTTTTATTTTATTTAGAAAGAGGGTATATAAATGAAAAAACAGGTAATGGCACTTTTTTTGGCAGGAATGCTTGTGCTTGGAAGCGCAGTAACGGCATTTGCCGATGATTCGTCGCAGCAGACCACTTCGGACTCTACGCAGACTCCGCCGGATTTGCCGTCGGATTCTTCGGGGGCACCGGGCGAGCCACCAAGTGATTCTTCGGGGGCACCGGGCGAGCCACCAAGTGATTCTTCGGGAGCACCGGGCGGAACATCATCTTCTAATATTTCATGGTCGGGTGCAACAACAATCACAAAAAAGACAACTCAGAGCGGTAAAACATATAAATCGACAACAGCAGACCAAAATGCTGTACTTGTTGATACAGACGCAAAGGTTCTTTTAAAGAACTTCACACTCGTAAAAACCGGTGGAACATCGGCAAGCGATGACTACAGTTTTTATGGAATAAATTCCGGTATTATTGCAAAAGGCGGAGCAACACTTGTTATAAAAAATGCAACAATTAAGACATCCACAGCAGGCGCAAACGGAGTATTTTCGTACGGCGCCAATAACGGCACAACAAATGCCACAGGTGACGGTACAACAGTTAAAATAAGCAACTCTACCATAAGAACAACAGGAGACGGCAGCGGCGGCATAATGACTACCTATGGTGGAACAACTATTGCAACAAACCTTAAGATATCCACAAAGGGAGGCTCTTCGGCGCCAATCAGAACAGACAGAGGCGGCGGATGGGTAACCGTAAAAGGCGGTAAATATGTTTCATCGGGACTCGGCTCACCGGCAATCTACTCAACAGCTGATGTAAAGGTATCAAAGGCTACTCTTGTATCAAAACAGTCTGAGGGCGTATGCATTGAAGGTCA
Organism: uncultured Eubacterium sp.; assembly: GCA_905236735.1. GTDB lineage: Bacteria > Bacillota > Clostridia > Lachnospirales > Lachnospiraceae > RUG14243. Next base: position 2,432 of record CAJOOU010000087.1, read on the forward strand.
GGGCTCGGTCGCACTTACAAACTGCAATCTTACGGCAAATAATACTAATACTAACGGTAATGCAACCTTCTATGATACAATAATGATATATCAGTCAATGTCGGGTGATGCATCGGACGGTACATCATCATTTACCATGAAGGGTGGCTCACTTACATCGAAAAACGGTCATACCTTCCATGTGACAAATACGGCAGCTGTTATTACACTTAAAGGGGTAGAGGTTACAAACTCATCCGATGATGTGCTTATTTCGGTATGCGATGACGGTTGGAGCAGCAGTTCAAATGCGACAAATGAGGCTACCTTTACTCTTAACAATGAAACAATAAGCGGAGATATGCTGGTAGGTGACGATTCTACACTTACAGTTAAATTAATAGGTAATACCACATATACCGGTAAGACAAGCGGTCAGATTACTAATGCCAAAGGTACTGAGGTTTCTACAACAATAGGCACGGTAAAGATGGCTATTGGGCAGAACAGTACATGGGTTCTTACCGGAGATTGTGAAGTTACATCGCTTGAAGGCACAGGCAAAATCGACTATAACGGATATACTCTTACCGTAGGAGGCGTGGCATATACA
>CAJOOU010000088.1 GCA_905236735.1 uncultured Eubacterium sp.
AAAATGGATGTGGAATTTTGCCCCATGGGCACACTGGTAGAGCGCCTTCGAGCAGGTGGTATGGGTATTGGCGGATTTTATGTCAAAACTGGTATGGGCACAGGCATAGAAAAAGGTAAGGAAATTCGCGAATTTGACGGCGAAAAATACATGCTTGAAACCGCTCTTACAGGAGACATCTCCCTGGTAAGATGTCGCGCTGCAGACCCACTCGGTAATCTTTCATATCACGGTACAAGCGAGAATTCCAATCCGATTGTGGCAATCAACAAAAGCAAAACCATAGTAGACCCCGATCTTATTCTGGAAATTGACGAAATTGGAATCGACCATATTCACACTCCCGGAGTATATGTGGATATGATTCTTGATATGTAGGAGGAAAGTTATGGCAATCACAACAAAAGTAGACGACGACAGAATTTTTATCGCAAAACGAATCGCAAACTTTTTTAAAAATGGTGATGTAGTAAACCTTGGAGTAGGTATTCCCGTTCTTGTAAGCAACTATACACACGAAGGCGTATGGATACAGTCCGAAAACGGTATCCTCGGAGTAGGGCCGGCCGCAAGAGTGGGCATAAGAAAGGTTGAATCCTACTGCAACGCAGCCGGAGATGAGATTATCCCCGTAAAAGGAGCCTGCACTTTTGATGTATCCCTTTCCTTTGGTATGATGAGAAGCGGCAGAGTTGATGCTTCGGTTTTGGGCGCTATAGAGGTGGCTTCAAACGGAGATCTCGCCAACTGGGCTATGCCGGGACGCTCTCCGGGTATGGGAGGCGCTATGGATATTGTATCCGGTGTAAAAACCGTTTATGTTGCCACTACCCACTGTGCTAAAGATGGCAGTCCCAAAATAGTGGAAAAATGCAGTCTTCCGCTTACAGGCGTAGGTGTTGTTAATTACATTATTACAGAATACTGTGTTTTCCATATCGTGGGCGGCCATATGATTTTGGAAGAGCTCAGAAACAATATTACCGTAGACGAGCTTAAAAAAATCACCGGTGCACCTTTTGAGGTATCACCGAATCTAAAAGAAATGACAGTATAAGCGCAAAGATAAAACACCATCAAAATAATGGCCTTTCAAGATATTTTTGCCATTAATTTGATGGTGTTTTTTCTCAGTAGGATAAGACCCCTTCCTCTAAGAGAAGCGAAGGTATAGGTTATAACAAACTGGTCTCAGTCGTGGGTGCAATCTCCGACTGAGATAAACGCTCCGCGAGGATGCGCTTAAGATTTGCATATGAAATATGTCAGCTACGCTGACGCAAATCTCGCGCCAAGTCTCGCGGGCGAGACTTGAAATTATAATTTTAAAAAAGATACTCATACTTTCTCATCTGATAAAAAATACGGCAATAATCAAATCTTCCGTTTGAATCCGTGAGAACGGCTATATTATGTGAAATCAGATACTCGGCGAGTCCTTCATAACCGGTATAATCGCTCTTATACCATATTCCGTCCTTTTTCCATTTTAACTGATTGCCCTTTGAAGATTTTCTTCCATCCTCTTTTAAATCTTCCTCAAAAAGCTCTACCATAACTCTACCTCTCTATACTGATCCAAAAATCATCCTCCGCCATTCTACCTTCCGTCTTTTCTATTATTAAAAAAGGATCATAAAATGGGATGTCCAGGCTTCTGAGCAGTATTTTCTGTTTATCTCTTTGCCTTGGAAAACATCTTGATTCCAAAAACTCTTTGTACTGTTCAAAACTTGGTGCTTCTACTTTTCCAAATGCCCTAAACAGCAGATTATCCGTATAATTGTGTATCTCCACCCACTGTCTCAGCTCGTCTACATCTATAATTGTACAAACCATACTTTTATGATAATACCAAAGTCTGAGTGGCATCATTTTTTTTGGCACTCTGATTTTTTTCTCATACGCCGGCTCCCTGCGAAGCATATCAACAACCATTGCTATTGGCCCCACGATCGGCTTGTCAGAGGTCTCCCATCTTTCTATGGTTGGTTTTGAAACTCCCACAAAATCCGCAAACTCTCTCTGAGACATTTTTAATCCTTTTCTTATTTCTTTTATCTCTTCTGCCTGTATTCCCTTTGGCGTTACATATTTCATAATAATTCCTCCCACAGCAAATATACCATCAAAATAATGGTATTTCAAGATATTTTGCCATTATTTTGATGGTATATATAATTGACGGGATTTAATCATTTATGCCCTTCATCCTCTTATATGTTCTCTGCTCAGTTTTGGCGTAAACCTTTTAGATATACCTTGCCCGTTCCGGCATCCTTTTACCTCTTTAATATTTAAAAATTTCCCAGAATGCCACAGCGCTCGCCGCCGCAACATTTAATGAATCCACATTGTTTTCCATCGGTATCATAACAATATGGTCGCTCATATTTATTATCTCATCCGATATTCCATGGTCTTCATTTCCCAAAACAACCGCTTTCTTTTCAATCCCTATATATGGCGTATCCCCCAGCCTCTCTGCATCATCCGATAGAGCCAAAGCAAAAACTTCAAAACCGCTTTCTTTAAATACGGTTATTTCCTCTTTTTTCATATATGTCCAATCAATGCTGAATACATTTCCCATACTCACCCTTGCCGCCCTGCGATACAACGGATCTGCGCTGCCCTCAGTCAGTATGACGCCATCTGCTCCCATAGCTGCAGCCGAGCGAAACACAGCTCCTACATTTGTAGGATTTTCAATATCATCCATTACTACAATTTTATTCTTTTTGTTTATAAACTCCCTTGCCGAAGCAAGCGGCCTGCGTCTTAGCGCGGCAAGTACTCCTCCCGTAAGAGAATACCCGGTAAGTTCCTTCATCACCTCATACTCAGCCGTAAAAATATTAATGTTTTTTCCTTCTGCCAGAGCTACGGCCTCCTGTACTTTTTCCTTCACAGCAAAAAATGACAGCGGCTCATAACCGGCACTAATTGCTCTTTCTATCACTCTTAGGCTTTCACAGATAAAGGCTCCTTCTGCCGGCTCAAATATCCGCTTTACCTGCTTTTCATTCAGTGCAGTATATATTTCCAGTTCCGGTGTGTTAATATCCCTTATCTCTATTATTTCCATAGACTCCTACATCCTTACTCTCATCATACGACCTATAATATCATCCCCATCCGTACTGTCAATATTTAATGTTATATTGTCACTTTACCCTATTCATATTTATCTTTTTGTCGTCCGTCTTTTCCCCTACTAACACAGAATCTTTTAGGGCTAAAACTTGCGTTTTTATCTTAATTTCATTGAAATACCACCGCCTTCCCCCTCATTCTAAACAATATCTCTAAAATGAAAAGCTGCCACGCGATTGCGCGACAGCTTTAACTTTATATTCGTATTTTTATTTTATGACAACTGATTTCTTTGCAGACCATTT
>CAJOOU010000089.1 GCA_905236735.1 uncultured Eubacterium sp.
CAGGTGATAGACGGACTTACAAAGCCTCTAAGTGACGAAGAAAAGAACCCGCCGAAGGTAAATCAGTCATATGCAACAGATATATACAGCGGAACAGCAAGAGAAATAAGAGATAAGTTTTATTCTTTAGGATTTACGAACGGGGCACCTATAGAGATACCTACAGAAGAAGCAGTACAAGAAATGCTTACCGGTACGGACCTGGCTCCTGAAACAGTTATCGGATATATTCCACCTAAAATGGGAAAAGCAACAGTAAAAGCAATTGCGGTTAATGCTGTAATGGCAGGGTGCCTTCCAACTTATCTTCCGGTTCTTATTGCAGCTGTAAAAGGAGCTCTTGATAAGAAAATATATCTTGAAGGCTGGACATGCAGCCAGTCAACATGGGGACCAATGCTTACGATATCAGGAAAAATTGTTAATGATATCGGATTAAATACCGGAACCAATGCTCTTTCACCGTATTATAAAGCAAATGCAACTATAGGACGCGCTTTTGGATATATTATGATGAACATAGGCGGCCTTCGTCCGGGAATAGAAGATCTTTCCGAGGTAGGACACGAGAATCGTTTGGGGATTGCTATAGGAGATAGTTTTGATGAAAATCCTTGGGGACCGCTTCATACTTTATACGGAGAAGATGAAGATGCAAGTGCGGTAACTATGTTTTGGCCACAGGAGCACAGGACAATTTCGGGAAGAACAACAGCTGATTTTTTGACGGGAATGTGTGAGATAAATCCTTACGGATGGGATCCCGGGGCAGCGTTTATATTTACACCTAAGTGTGCGCAGATGTTTGCAAACGAAGGATGGACCAGGGAAAAATTATTGGATTATGTGGTTGAGTATGCAAGGCATCCTGCTTCGCAGGTGGATATTTCGTGGCTTGTTAATAACAATCACCCACCTAAGAGCGTAGATATTCCGGTTAATATGAACCATTCCACCAGAATATTTTGGACAAAAGAACATATGCTTGCCCTTGTTGCCGGTGGACATGCAGGCGCAATGATGACAGTATTTGCAGGAGGCGGAGACCATGGAGGACCATCATGTGCAAAGATTGAATTGCCGAAGAACTGGGATGCTTTAGTTGAGAAATACAAAACAGTAAGACCTGAATATATTGATTATTAGGATAAAGACAGGCTGCATTTATGGCAGCCTGTAAATCAATAACCTTAGGGTTATTGATTTATGTATAAATGTGTATTGGTAACTTTTGTTTGTGATAGTTAAAATTAGGTAAAGATATGTGATGGGGGTAAAAAAATGAATAAATATTCACATTTGCTGGAGCCAATTCAAGTCGGAAATATTTTACTCAAAAACCGACTTACATCGACGAATTCAATGCCTCATTTTCTTCAGGGGCCGGAGCCATACCCGTCGGATGCAATGATAAAACATTTTGCGGACAGAGCAAAAAACGGAGCAGCTCTTATTACTTTAACAGGTATTCATTCCAATTACGGACTTCCGGAGATGCCACCACCACCCGGAATGCCACCGAGTGGAGGAGATGTACCTAGATTCCCGAGATTTGATATTTACAATCCAAAATGTCAAAACTATTTTACAATGCTCGTTGATGCAGTTCATTTTTACGGAAGTAAAGTTGCTATGAGCCTTCAGAGACCGCTTTTGCCGGGATATGATGTATGCGCTGATGAAAAAAGAAATATAAAGGCATTTGATGAGAAAATCATAAATGAAATGATAGATGCATATGTTGAACAGGCAGAGGTCTGTAAATTATGCGGAATCGATGCTGTGTCGGTGCACATGGCATATGGATCTCCTTTTGCGGCACATTTTCTCTCTCCTAAATTTAATAAAAGGACAGATGAGTATGGTGGAAGCATTGAGAACAGAAGCAGGGTTGCGCTTGAAATCTGCAGGAGAATCAAAAAATCCTTAGGTCAGAATTTCCCTGTGGAAATATTAATTTCGCCTGAGGATGATGGTGGACTTACAGTGGAAGATACTTGCGAGTTTTTAAAGCTTGGAGAGGGGCTATTTGATATTGTTCAGGTAAGAATGCCAACAGCAAACGATGCGCATCCTACCGGGTTTATGAATGAAAAAACGCCTGCCCTTAAATATGCTGAGCGTTTTAAAGCGCTTAATCTGAAGAATATGCTTATTGCTCCTGTCGGAGGATTCCAGAATTTAGATGATGCAAATAATGCAATTGCCGAGGGAAAAGCAGATCTTATAGCTGCAGCAAGAGCATGGATTTGTGATTTTGAGTACGGAGAAAAGATAATGGAAGGCAGGGGTGAAGATGTTGTACCCTGCATAAGATGTAATAAATGTCATGTCATATCCGAATATTCTCCGTTTGTTACGGGGTGTTCCGTAAATCCGGAGTTTGGGCTTGAGCATGTACTTAAAAGAGAGATTGATCCTGCAGATAAATGCAAGAAAGTTGCGGTTATTGGCGGAGGAGTTGCCGGTATGGAGGCTGCACTTGTTGCGAAAAAGAGAGGACATTTTGTAACTGTTTACGAAAAAGAAGATGTGCTTGGCGGACAGCTGATAGAGGCGAGTGTACCGAATTTTAAATGGCCGATAAAGGATTTTAAGGATTATCTTATAAAACAGATAAAGAAAGAGAATATAAATGTAAAAACAGGAACGATGGCAACTCCTGAACTTATATCAAAAGAAAAGTATCATGCAGTAATAGTTGCTATAGGGGCAGAACCCGTTGTTCCACCTATTAAAGGAGCAGACAACAAAAATGTTGTTACGGCGCTGTGGGCATTTGACAACGGAGAAAAGATTAACGGAGAAGTTGTAATTGTCGGAGGTGGAGATATTGGTGTCGAAGCGGGAATATATTTTGCCGACAAAGGACACAATGTAACAGTTCTTGAGATGACAGATATGCTTGCAAAAGAATCCAACAGACCTCACTACTATGAAGTACTTGAGGACAGACTTAAGGATACTGAAAGGCTTACAACCATCACAAAAGCAAGGGTTAAAGAGATACTTGAGGATAAAGTTATTTATACGGATGATGAAGGAAAAGAGCGTGAAGTTAAGGCTGATACGGTCATAATTGCAGCAGGATCGAAATCTAAGTCTAAAGAAGCTATTAGTTTTTATGATTGCGCACAAGAATACCATATTATTGGTGATTGTGAAAAGGTTGGAAGCATAATGCAAGCTATGAGATCCGGATATGCTGCAGCATCGCAGGTATAGGAGGCAGATATGAGCATGGTAATA
>CAJOOU010000090.1 GCA_905236735.1 uncultured Eubacterium sp.
ATACCTGCCCGAAGCAGGCTGCAGTCAGATTTGAGATAGGAGACTCTACTGTTACCGTGGGTGGTATGTGCAAGGGCTCAGGGATGATTCATCCTGATATGTGTACAATGCTGAGTTTTGTATCTACTGATTTAAATATTTCAAAAGAGCTTTTAGATAAGGCGCTAAAGGAAAATGTTAAAGATACATATAATATGATTTCCGTAGACGGGGATACTTCAACAAATGATACCTGCCTTCTTATGGCAAATGCCATGGCGGGGAACGAGAAGATAACGGATGAAAGCGATGAGGGGTACATAAAATTTAAAGAGGCATTAAATTATGTAAACGAAACCCTGGCTAAAAAAATGGCCGGTGACGGAGAGGGCGCCACAGCCCTATTCGAAGTTCTCGTAAACGGAGCCGATACAAAGGAAAATGCAAAGATACTTGCTAAATCGGTGATTACATCAAATCTTACCAAGGCTGCAATTTTCGGACATGATGCCAACTGGGGCAGAATCCTTTGCGCGCTCGGATACTCGGGAGTTGAGTTTGAGCCGGAGAAGGTGGAACTTTATTTTGAAAGCAGGGCCGGCAGGATTCTTATCGCGAAAGACGGCTGCGGAGTAGACTTTGATGAAGATATGGCTTCGAAGATATTATCCGAGGAAGAAGTGACGGCAACAGTAAATATGAATATGGACGGAAATGCATCGGCGAGAGCGTGGGGATGCGACCTGACATATGATTATGTAAAAATAAATGCAGACTACAGATCATAAATTACCTAAGCGGAGGGAAAAATGGACAGGAACATGGACAAATATCTGGAGAAGGCGCAGGTACTTATTGAAGCGCTTCCATATATCCAGAGATTTAACAGAAGGATAATAGTAGTTAAATACGGCGGAAGCGCCATGACTGACGAGGGACTTAAAAAAAGTGTTATTGAGGATGTTACTCTTTTAAAACTCGTTGGATTTAAGCCGATTATCGTACACGGAGGCGGAAAGGAAATCAGCCGCTGGGTTTCGAAGGTGGGCATGGAACCAAAGTTTATAAACGGTTTCAGGGTTACAGACGAAGATACCATGGAAATCGTTGAAATGGTTTTAAACAAGGTAAATAAAAGCCTTGTGGATAAGGTTCTGCAGCTTGGCGTTAGAGCTGTGGGTATAAGCGGAAAAGACGGCGGTCTGCTTAAGGTAAACAAAAAGTACGCAGACGGCAAGGATATAGGATATGTGGGAGATGTCAGCTGTGTTGATCCTAAGATAATATATGACCTGCTTGAAAAGGATTTTCTGCCGATAATTGCTCCAATTGGAGTGGATGATGATTATAATACCTACAATGTAAATGCCGATGATGCTGCATCTGCAATAGCAAAGGCGGTAAAGGCGGAAAAACTTGCCTTTCTGTCTGATGTTGAAGGAGTGTATATGGATCTGGAAAATCCGGATTCGCTTATTTCGGAGCTCCATGTCGGAGATGCGAAAAAGCTGATTACTGACGGTATTATAAACGGAGGAATGCTGCCCAAGATAAATAACTGCATTGATGTGGTTGAAAACGGCGTAAGAAGGGTACATATTCTCGATGGAAGGATACCGCACTGTCTGCTGCTCGAAATATTTACCAACAAAGGTATAGGCACAGCAATACTTGATGATAATGAGGAAAAATACAATGATTAATATGGATTCAAAAGAATATATGTCGCAAACCGAAGAAAACCTTCTTCATACCTATAACCGTTTTCAGATGGTACTTGAAAAGGGAGAAGGAGTATATCTGTATGATACTGACGGGAAAAAATACCTGGATTTTGCATCGGGAATCGGTGTAATGGCATTCGGTTACAGCAATGAGGAATTTAAAGATGCCCTCAAAAACCAGATAGACAAGGTAACGCATGTATCAAATCTGTTTTACAATGAGACGGTAAACAGCGCTGCCGCTAAACTAAAAAAACATTCGGGCATGGACAGGGTGTTTTTTACAAACAGCGGAACCGAGGCCATAGAAGGCGCAATAAAGGCTGCAAAAAAATATGCCTATACGGTTGATAATAAAAATACTGACCATGAAATCATAGCAATGAACAATTCTTTCCACGGCAGGAGTATGGGCGCACTTTCAGTAACGGGAAATGAGCATTACAGGGCGCCGTTTGAAGGTCTTATCCCCGGGATACATTTTGCAAACTACAATGACATTGAAAGCGTAAGAGAGCTGGTAAATGAAAAAACATGTGCAATTATCATGGAACCTTTACAGGGAGAAGGAGGAATTTATCCTGCATCTGATGAATTCATGGAAGGTATTAAAAAGCTACAGAAGGAAAATAACATTCTCCTTATTTTCGATGAAGTACAGTGTGGAATGGGCAGGACAGGTAAAATGTTTGCCTTCCAGCATTATGATATAAAGCCTGACATAATATGCTGCGCTAAAGGTATCGGAAACGGTGTGCCGGTGGGAGCATTTGCAATGACAGAAGATGTGGCGGTCAAATCCCTGGTTCCGGGTGACCACGGAAGTACCTACGGTGGCAATCCTTTTGTTTGTGCGGCTGTTAACAAGGTTTTTGAAATCTTTGAAAGAGACGGAATACTTGAATCGGTAAATGAAGTCGGTCAATATCTCGAAGAAAAGCTTGATGGGCTTGTATCCAAATATGATGCCGTTAAATCAAGAAGAGGACGGGGGCTTATGCAGGGACTTGAACTGAATGTACCGGTCGGAGAGGTTATAAATGAGGCAATTGCCTCAGGTCTTATTGTGATTTCGGCCGAGGGCAATGTCCTTAGAATGCTGCCCCCTCTTGTAATAGAGAAAAAACATGTTGATGAGATGATTGGAATCCTTGAAAAATCTTTTTCAAAATTTTAAAGTGCTATTGTAAATCAAAAAAAAATTAGGTAAAATTATTCACATAGTTTACCTGACGCTTCCCGGACATTCTGGGAGCGTATATATGAAAAAAATATTAATTACAGCGGTTGTTTTTGCAGCCGCTTTAATGGTATCCTGCACTCCGGGAGAAAGAGGCGGCGTCATTATCTCAGATGACGGCGGTAACTTTGGGGAGGATGAGACGCAAGATGCAGCGCATAGCAGTGAAATTGTTGTTTATGTTACAGGTGCCGTGGTAAGCCCCGGAGTTTATACTCTTTATGAAGGGGACAGAATCTATCAGCTTATAGATATGGCCGGAGGTTTTAGGGACGATGCTGCGCAGGGAGCTGTCAATCTGGCTGAGGTACTTTCGGACGGGCAACAGATAAACATCTGTACTGCCGAAGAATACGAAAGCGAAAAAGAGGCGGCCAAAGAGGCCGGCAGCGGACTCGTAAACATTAATACGGCAACAAAGGAAGAACTGATGACACTGCCCGGGATAGGAGAGGCCAAGGCGGATTTGATTATCTCATACAGGAATACTCAGGGAAGTTTCAAAAACGCGGAAGACATAAAAAATATTAGCGGCATTAAGGATGGAGTCTACAGCCGTATAAAAGATTATATTTGCATAGAATAACGGAGACAAAAAATGGCAAGGAAAATTTTGGTCGTTGATGATGAAAAACTTATCGTAAAAGGTCTGAAGTTCAGCCTGGAGCAGGATGATATGGAGGTCGACTGCGCATACGACGGAGAAGAAGCTCTCGAGAAAATACGCAAGGGAAATTACGATATCATCCTTCTGGATGTTATGCTGCCCAAACTTGACGGATTTGAGGTATGCACGCAGGTAAGAGAATTTTCAAATGTACCTATCATTATGTTAACTGCAAAAAGTGATGATATGGATAAAATACTCGGACTTGATTATGGTGCAGACGACTATATTACAAAGCCGTTTAATGTGCTTGAGGTAAAAGCGAGAATCAAGGCTATAATGAGAAGAATATCATCAAAAGACCGCCAGCAGAACACGCAGTCTGCTTCGGTTATAGTAAACGGAGATATGAAACTTGATACCGAGAGCAGACGGGTGTACATATCAGGCCGGGAAATCAGACTTACATCAAAGGAATTTGATATATTGGAGCTGATGATTACAAATCAGAACAAGGTATACAGCAGGGATGCCCTGCTTAAAATAATCTGGGGAGAGGATTATCCGGGTGATGTCAGAACCGTGGATGTACATGTCAGACGACTCAGGGAAAAAATCGAAACCAATCCCAGCGAGCCGAAATATGTTCACACTAAGTGGGGAACAGGATACTATTTTCAGGGATAATGTATAAATGAAACATTTTAAATTGGGATTTGATTTTTTGGGAAGCATTCGCTTCTATATATTTTTGATGGTTTTTTTTGCCGGACTTATACCATCGCTTTTTCTGACATCGTCGGTTCTGGGCGGTTATGAAAGAAGGACGGTGTCCTCTGAGACCATTCGTATAACAGCACAGTCAAAACTTCTTGCCAACAGACTTGTGGCTGACGGTTTTTTTGAAAACAATTCAGATGTTTCCTACGACCAGATTGAACTTCTGGCATCTTATTATGAAGGCAGGATAATACTGATAGATACCGATTATGAGATTGTTTATGACAGCTACGGTATTGATGAAGGAAAGACGGTAGTTTCCGAAAAGGTATTTGAATGCATGAGAGGCCTCGATGTCTCTAATTATGATTCCGCAAACGGCTATATAGAGGTCTGTGTGCCGGTGACCGAAAATGACGAGGTCATAGGTGTTATTGCCGTATCCAAATCATCATCCGGGATTTCTGCCGATATGGATTATATTAAACAGAATGCCTTTGTGATGCAGTTTTCCATTATGATTCTTGTTATTTTCATAGCCATTTACGGCTCAGGCAAGCTGATGAAACCGTTTGGTGTGATGAGTGAATCCATAGACAGGATACAGACCGACTATGAAAACGAGCAGCTTTCGGTACTTAATTATACCGAAACCAAGGAGATCTCAAAGGCATTTAACGCCATGCTTTCCCGCATCAAAACCCTTGATGATTCAAGACAGGAGTTTGTTTCCAATGTCTCTCATGAGCTTAAAACTCCGCTTACTTCGATGAAGGTTCTGGCAGACTCGCTTTTGGATCAGGAGGATGTACCGAATGAACTTTATAAGGAGTTTATGACAGATATTGCAGAGGAAATTGACCGTGAAAACAAGATAATAAATGACCTTCTTTCTCTGGTTAAACTTGATAAATCGCAGGGAGTGCTCAATATTACACAGGTAAATGTAAATGAGCTTATGGAGCTGACGCTTAAAAGACTTCGTCCGATAGCGGGTAAGAAAAACATAGAAATAGTATATGAAACTCTTCGTCCGGTAAGTGCGGAAATTGATGAGGTCAAGATGGCGCTTGTATTTACCAATCTTGTGGAGAATGCAATAAAATACAATGTGGAAGACGGATGGGTTCATGTATCGCTTAACGCTGACCATCAGTTCTTTTATGTTACGGTGGAAGACGGGGGTATAGGTATACCCGAGGAGTCGGTGGAGCACATATTTGAAAGATTTTACAGAGCCGACAAATCACACTCACGGGAGATAGGTGGTACCGGCCTGGGACTGGCTATAGTGCGTAATGCTGTACTTATGCACAGAGGAGCTATTCAGGTTAACTCAACAGAGGGCAAAGGTTCGACATTTTCGCTTAGAGTTCCTTTGACATATGCATCATAAGGAGGGGATGGAATGGACAAAACTAAAAAGTTATTTTTATTTTTAATAATATCCATACTTGGCTTTATCCTTGCAGGATGCAAAGATGCTGACAGTGACGGCTATAAGATATACTATCTTAGCAGCGATTATCTTTCCCTTGTAGAGGAAAGTGTTGAGATACACGGCGATACTCTTGGAACTATAACGGATGAACTCATAGAGTATATGAATACGGACAGCAGGGATGATGACCTCGTAAAACCCCTGCCCGGAGATATAGAGATAAAAAGCTATGAGATAAACGATAACATTATGAGCATATATTTCAGCTCGCAGTACAGTGAACTTGATAAAAATGTTGAGGTTTTGGTACGCACTTCTGTTGTAAAGACCATGCTTCAGGTGCCTGATGTATCGGGAGTATATTTTTATATAGGTGATATTCCGCTAACAGACTCAAAGGGCAATGTTATAGGCATAATGACAGAGGATAGTTTTTCGATTAATCCCGGAAGCCGGATTAATTCTCTGGCTACGGCGGATATAACTCTTTATTTTGCAAACGAAGAAGGCACCGGGCTAGTAATGGAGCAGCAGAGCGTACATTATGTCAGCAGCATATCGCTTGAAAAACTTGTAGTGGAAAGACTGATAGAAGGACCTGTCGGAGACGGCATGCAGGCAAGTATACCGGAAAATGCGGATATACTCAGCGTAATGGTAAACGACGGCATCTGTTATGTGAATTTTGATGATGGTTTTCTGGTACAGAATTATGATGTTACCGAGCAGGTAGTTATATATTCAATAGTAAACAGTATTTTGGAACTCGGAACAACAACTAAGGTACAAATAAGCGTAAACGGATCTTCGGATATGGTATACAGGGATTCGCTCAGCCTAAACCAGATGTTTACAAAGGATTTGTCCCTTGTTACAAATACCGATGTTCTTAATGAAACGGAGGTGGAACTTACTGACGAATAAACGGACCGCTTTTACGGCAGCGGCGGTTTATATGACAGGTATTTTTGCGGCGGAAAACAAAACAGTGGCAGCCTTTATCTTTAGTCTTGGGATTTTTGTCTGTCTTATAGCAGGCTACGGGAGACGGACCAAAGTAAAGATTGTTTTTATCTTTGCTCTGATTTATACAGCAGGGTATTTTTATTCAGACTATATGTCTGTCTCAAGCAGGTGGTATGAGACAGAGAATCTTGATGGGAAATATGCCATGGCCACGGGGAAGGTATATGATATATCCGAAGATGAAGATAAAAGCCGTATTTATATAGAAAAGGCAACGGTAATTACTGAAGATTCTAAATACTTAAATACAAATTTAATTATATATTTTTCAGATGACATACAAGTGAATATGGGGCAGGTAATATCAGCTGAAGGTGAGGTTTCGTACTTTGATACGGCAGCTAATCCGGGCAATTTCGATGCCAGGGATTATTACAGGCGTAAAGGCGTGGATTTTATGATGTTTGCAGATAAAGGCGAGATAGTTAATTATAAAATTAATTATATTGATGAGAGCCTTTATTATGTGAGAAAAAGCCTTGAAAACACCTATCTTTCAGCTTTGCCTAAGGACAAGGCAGGGGTACTTTTGGCGATGACATCGGGAGATAAATCCCTGTTGACGGATGATATTAAAAATCTATACAGAAACGGCGGCATAGCTCATATACTTGCCATATCCGGGCTTCATATATCCATGATTGGAACTGTGCTGTTAAAAATATTAAAAAAAGCCGGGATATCATATGGCCGGGCGGCGGTCATAAGCGGAGTGGCAGTGATTATGTTCGGTATGCTGTGCGGCTTTGGCATATCCGCACTGAGAGCCATAATAATGTTTATTATTATGGTGGCTTCGGGTGTTTTGGGCAGGGCATATGATTCTCTTACGGCTCTCGGGATTGCAGCCGTTGTTATACTGATAATTAACCCGATGAATATGCTTAGCGCCTCTTTTCTGTTGTCTTTTTCTGCCGTTTACGGAGCGGTGTATGTGGATAAAGTTTTAAATTCATTTTTAAGAACTGAAAACTTTATTGCTAAATCAATGATTTTATCGTTTTCAATTCAACTTACAATTCTGCCGGTTTTAATGTTTTTCTACTATGAAATACCTTTATACAGCTGCCTTATTAATGTAGTGGTACTGCCTTTTGCGGGAGTTCTTCTGGCGGGAGCTCTTATTGGCGGTATTTTAGGATTTATATTTATGCCCGTAGCAGGCATGGTTCTTGGTGTATGCAGCCTTATTCTGGAAGGATATTCAATTGTGTGCAAGGCTTTTGAATATCTGCCCTTTAACACGATTATAACAGGCAGACCTTCTCCGGTAATAATTGGAGCGTATTATGTTTTTCTAATCGGGATGATGGTGTTTTTGGAGAATTATAATAAGGAAAAGTATAATATGACTTTAAGAATATTAGCTATGACTTTAGTTAGTATGGTTTGGACATACGCATTGTCATTTAAGAACTTTGGAAACACCGAGGTGGTGATGCTTGATGTGGGACAGGGAGACGGAATATTTGCTTCGGCAGACGGACTTAAACTCTTTTTTGACGGAGGGAGCAGCGATGAAAATTCCGTGGGGAAATACAGGATACTGCCGTATCTTAAATACAGAGGAGTCAGTCATATTGATTACTGGTTTGTATCACATACCGACAATGACCATATATCGGGGCTGGCCGAAGTATTGGAATCCGGATACAGGGTTGACTGTCTCGTGTTTGCAAAGGGTATGCCGGAAGATGACAAATCCGAATATCTTAGGAAACTCGCCGAAAAAAATAAAACAAGGGTAGTAGCTCTTGGCAGGGGTGAAGCGATAATGTATAAAAATACATATCTTAAATGCATTTATCCATATGAAAACGGAGACAATTCCGATAAGAATGAGGCCTCAATGGTTATAGAACTTATCTCCGGAGACTTTAAGGCTCTTTTCACCGGTGATGCAGGGGAAAGGGCTGAAAAGGAGATGATAGAAAGCGGAGTCCTTGAGGATATTATGCTTTTAAAATGCGCTCATCACGGCTCGAAGTATTCATCTACGGAAGAGTTTCTGGACATAGTCAGACCTGAAGCCGTAATTATATCGGCGGGGGAGGATAATTCATACGATCATCCCAATGATGAAGCGCTTTGCAGGCTTTACAATGTCTGTAAAAATGTGTACTGCACAATTGATGACGGCCCTGTCAGAATAGTTTTTAAAAATGGCAAAATGTTAATCTGTGATTGAAAGATTCAGCGCCAGGTGGTAAGATAACCCAAGGCAAGGAGAAGGTCAATGAAAACTGTTACGGAAGATATTAAAACAGGAAAATTTCACAGCTGTTATCTGCTATACGGAGAAGAGACATACCTCGTAAACCAGTATGCGGATAATTTAAAAAAAGCCCTTGTAAATGAAGGGGATACGATGAATTTTTCTGTTTATTCGGGAAAGGGTACGGAAAGTGCAGCGGTAATAGATTTAGCTGAGACTATGCCCTTTTTTGCCGAACGCCGGGTTATTATGATTGAAGACAGCGGTTTTTTTAAGAATTCTGCAGATGAAATGGCGGAATATATGAAAAACATACCCGACTATGCGGTGTTTATCTTTAAGGAAAGTCAGGTAGATGCCAGAACAAAGATGTATAAGGCCGTAAAAGCTGCAGGACATATAGCAAAGTTTGATAAGCTTAAGGGTGATATGCTGAAAAAATGGGTTCTAAGTGTTATTAAAAAAGAACGCAAGAATATAACCATGGCAGCTCTTGATAACTTTCTTATGAGAAACGGTGATGATATGTATATGATTAAAAACGAGCTTGAGAAGCTGTTTTCATATACACTCGGAAAAGAGGCGATAGAAGAAGAAGATGTGGAGGCTATATGCTCCACACAGAATTTTGACCACATTTTTGATATGGTTGATGCTATTACCCTCGGAGACGGAAAGAGGGCACTTTCCCTCTACAAGGAGCTTATTCTTTTAAAAGAACCGGTGTCAAGGATACTTTATATGATAAGCCGGCAGTACAACATTTTACTGCAGGTAAAGGATCTGAGAAGCAAGGGACTCGATAAAGATGCCATAGCAGGTAAGATGGGGCTGCATCCTTTTGTGACAAAAAAGACTCTCGGACTTGCGGAAAGAATCAAAAGAGAAGATATAAAAAAGGCTATAGAGGAATGCGTTAATACCGATGAAATGTATAAAAGGGGCTTTATCAATGATCAGATTGGCGTGGAAATGCTTATAATGGAGCTCGCCGCGTAAGGAAGGCAGTATGCAGGAAATATCGGAAAACAAACTGAATATGCTAAGAAGATTTCTTCACCACAATATGGCGGCTTTTGCCGGGTTTATGGGAGCGTACGGCCTGCTTTTGCGAGAGGATTTTTTCGGAAATGCCCAGACAGTAAATATGATTTACATAATATTTGCAATTCTTGGAAGGGATTTTAAAGAATTCCTTTTAAGGGTGGTGGTGCTCATCTTATATGTGGGAGCAGCCCTTATCTATGTTTATATGGGTAAGAAACTTAAAAAGGACACGAGGGTGGCAGCCCTTATTGTGAATACAGTCAGTGTAGTTATACTTGCGAGTTTACCGGAAGATACGGACCCTGTGGTGGGACTTTATCCGATTTTCTTTGCAATGTCCTTTCAGTGGAATGCATATTCGGGAGTTTACGGTTACAACAGCTCATCGATTTTTTCCACCAATAACATCAGGCAGGTATCACTGTCTTTGGGAGAATACCTGATAGACCGTAACAAAAATCATCTGCATAAAATGTTTTTCTTTCTCGGTGTACTTGTATTTTTTCATATAGGAGTCGCCTATGGCTTTGTAATGACGATGATTCGCGGACAAAGCAGTATATGGTTTGACCTTGTTTTTATAGCAAGCGGAGCGGTTTTACTGGGCTTTGTAAAAAAAGCTGAAAAAGAAGCCAAGTAGGACTTGACTTTGGGCAGTATTTCGCATATTATATTACAGTATGTTTACATTAGATTCGCCCGTGTCTGAGTCTAATGAAAAGCAGTCAGATAAAATATTAAGGAGGCGATATAATGGCAAACATCAAATCTGCAAAGAAGAGAGTACTTGTAGCTGAAAGAAATGCAGCAAAAAATAAATCAGTAAAGTCTCGCGTAAAGACTTATGTAAAGAAAGTTGAAGCTGCAATAAGCGCTGCTGATAAGGAAGCTGCACAGGCAGCTCTTACAGAAGCAACAAGAGAACTTGAAAGAGCCGCTTCAAAAGGCGTTTTGCACAAAAACACTGTTGCAAGAAAGATTTCAAGAATGACTCTTGCTGTAAACAAGATTCAGTAATATATTTAGAGTTTTTGGAGCCGGTCACCGTCATGCCGGCTCTATTTTTTACAATAGGGAATTTTTTTAAATTACCTATAAGAATAACCGGAAACTCCGGTTTGGAGGTATGAAAGTGGGTAAAATCAAGGTAACTTCCTGCGGGGATATCGAAGGACTTAAGATTATAGAACCCGCGGTTTACGGGGATGAAAGGGGATATTTCTTTGAATCTTACAATCTAAACGATTTCAGAAAAAACGGAATAGACACAGTATTTGTCCAGGATAATCAGTCGGCTTCCGTTAAAGGGGTTTTGCGCGGTCTGCATTTCCAGAAAGAATATCCGCAGGACAAGCTTGTAAGGGTAATACAGGGAGAGGTCTTTGATGTGGCAGTGGATATAAGAAAGGGTTCACCTACCTTTGGTAAGTGGTACGGTATTATATTGTCTGCTGAGAACAAAAAACAGTTTTACATACCCAAAAATTTTGCTCATGGCTTTATTGTACTTTCGGATTATGCCGAGTTTGCATATAAATGCAGTGATTTTTATCATCCGGACGATGAGGGTGGTATTATCTGGAATGACAGGGATATAAATATTGACTGGCCCCTGCCCGAAGGATTTTCAGCCGATAATTTAATATTTTCAAAAAAAGATACGGAGTGGAAAGGGCTGAAAGAAATTTTTTCGTAACTTTTTTGTAATAATGATTCACAAGATAATGTGGTTAACATATTTCCTGAAACAAGATAATGTGTCACCTTGAAAAATGTGACAAAATCCGTAAAAATTAGCGATTGCTTTTCTTAAAACTGTCCGATATAATGGGTTTACGCGTTTATGTTATGTTAATAAATTTTCATAAAATGACGCAGATTGAAGGGGATAGTGACTATATGAGAAACAGCATTCGGACATTTATAAGTTATTTGCATAATGTCAAGAAAATTTCCAAAAATACCGAGCTATCATACGAAAGAGATCTTCGCAAAATGGCCGATTATTTTGAGGCCGGGGGAAAACTTAAGGTAAGTGAATTAGATGCGGAGAGTCTTGCGGATTATGTGGAATATCTGAAGTCGCAGGGAAAGAAATCATCTACAGTTTCGAGAAGTATTGCTTCTATGAAGGCTTTTTTTCAGTATGAACTGGATGAGCATGTAATAGATGAGGACATTACAGGATTGCTTAAGGCTCCGAAAATAGAGAAAAAGGCGCCGGTCATTTTAACTGTGGAAGAGACGGAAAAACTTTTAAGTCAGCCTGCCGGTAAGACGGACAAGGAAATCCGGGACAAGGCTATGCTGGAGCTTCTGTATGCCACAGGCATCAGGGTGACTGAGCTTATTTCCATGAAGCTTGAAGATATCGATTTGGATAAGGATATGGTTCAGGTGACGAGCGGAGGAGGCCGTCACAGGGAGATTCCCTTTGGCAAGGTGGCTGACGATGCTCTTAAGAATTATATAGGAGATGTTCGTAACCGCATGATAGGTGAGGGGACTGAAGATACCCTCTTTATCAATTGCTCCGGCAGTCCAATGAGCAGACAGGGGTTCTGGAAGATATTAAAGTATTATACCAGAAAGGCCGGAATTGATGTGGATATTACTCCTCATACCCTGAGACATTCTTTTGCGGCGCATATGGTGCACAACGGTGCCGATCTTCATGCGGTGCAGGAAATGATGGGACATTCGGATATTTCTTCGACCCAGATATATGTAAAGATGGATGATTCCTTAAGGACTCAATATGCAAAGGCTCATCCGAGAAGATAGAATACAAAGAGTGGAAATATAAATTATATCTCCACTCTTTTTTTGACTTCATCAACCGGCATATCATATCCGGTAAAAAGTTTAAAGGCGTCCGCTGCCTGATATAGGAGCATGGGAAGTCCGCCTATGGTTTTCAGCCCTTTTTCTCTTGCTTTTCTTAAGAGAACGGTTTCCCGGGGATTATAGATAATATCTGATACAACAATGCCGTCCGGCAAAAGGTCTGAATCCGGAAGCGGGCATTTTTCTGTATCAGGAGCCATGCCGACATTGGTGGCGTTTGTAAGCACCTTGCTTTCGGAAAGACTATTTTTGATGAGGGCTCTATCCGCTATATCCAAAACTTTTATTTTGCAGCCTGTCTCTGAAGAGATGCGGTTTAAAAATAATTCGGCATCTTCCCAGGCCGGCGACCTGCGCCTGAAGACATCTATAGCGGAGACTTTATCGAGGGCCGCCTGTACTATAATGGATTTGGCAGCTCCTCCGGTGCCAAGGACAGTGATTTTTTCGCCTTTTATATTTATGCCCTCAGAAGTAAGGGAGGCCATATAGCCACTGCCGTCTGTGGAGTGGCCACAGAGCCTGCCGTCTTTTATTACCACAGTATTTACGGAGTTGGACAGGGCAGCGGCATCCGAAAGGCTGTCGGCTATATCTGCGAGAATGGTTTTGCCCGGCATTGTCACATTGAATCCTGCTGCGCCCAAAGTGATAAGGCTTTTTGCTGCATCTGCAATATTTTCTTTGGGAATGTCAAACGCCGTATAGACATAGTCGAGTCCAAGCAGTCTGGCAGCTGTGTTGTGTATTTCCGGTGATTTGCTGTGTGATGTTGGTGAACCTATAAGACACAGCAGCTTTGTTTTTCCTGTAATCATTTAAAACCTCTTTAATTAATTTTTTTCTTCATTATACATTAAAATATACGGGTAATACAAAAAATATATCTTCTATAGCCGCGAAGGTCTTGTTAAGGAAGCACCTTTTTGATAAGATAACATATGGTTTTAAGGAAATACTAAAAAAGGGGTGAAAATCAGGTTATGAAAATAACTGAAAAATTTGTTATGGTGCTTGGATACGGCTCCACGCTTTCGTTTTTGTTTATACATATAATTATGTATCATGTATTTAAACTTAACAATGTAACACCTATGGTCAGACTTAATGTATTCAGTATTGTTTTTTATTCAGTGATGCTTTTTGTGGTATATAAGCGGTGGAATACATTTTATTCCATAGCAGTTTATATCGAAGTGCTTGTGCATATGACCATGGCAATAGTACTTACCGGCTGGGACAGCGGTTTTCAGATATCGATAATAGGAATGAGTATCCTGCTTTTTAACTCGGAGTATCTGGGAAGAGTGCATAATATGACGCGCGTTAGGATGATGCCTATGGGGATAGTGGGAATGATATGCTATCTGGGAAGTTATATATGGCTGAGTTTTCATCCGGCAAAATACAGACTTAGTGATATTGCTGTTTTTAAGTTCAATGTATTTTGGGGTATGGCGGTGTTTTTGATAGTGCTTTTTGTAATGCAGATTTTTGTAAATATAACTACTTCTCACGAAGAAGGACTCAACTATATGCTGTCACATGACAAGCTTACCGACCTGCCGAACAGATACTTTATATCGGCTTATCTGGAACATCTTGTCAAGGAAAATAAAATCTCGGATTCATGGATAGCCATTGTTGATATAGATAATTTTAAACAGGTGAATGATACCTATGGACATAACTGCGGAGATTATGTGCTGAGGAAGGTTGCGGATGTTATAAAAATATCCAAGGAATATGTACCGTGCAGATGGGGAGGAGAGGAATTTGTCCTTGTCGGAAATACGGCTGCGGATATGGAACATATAAATTATCTGCTTGATGATTTAAGAGCGGCGATGCTTAGAACGAATTTTACTTACGAAGGACAAAAGCTTGATATAACCATAACCATAGGCCTTGAAAAATACGAGGGTGATCTGACTGTCGATAACTGGATAAAACGAGCGGATGATAAGCTTTACAGGGGCAAGCAGTCAGGCAAGAATGTTCTTATAAGCTAACGAGGATAAAAGGATGGAGATAAAAGGCAAAATTTTCGGAAATAAAAGACCGCTTATATGTGTATCTGTAACGGAAAAAAATGCCGAAGCTGCCATAGAAAAAATAAAGCAGCTTTCGGTTAAAGATATTGATGTTATAGAACTTAGAGCAGATATTCTGGAGAGCGGTGATATTAATAAAGAGGTAGACATAATTCTTGACGAAGCATTGGAACTCCTTAAATACAAGCCTTTGATTTTTACATACAGGACAAAGGCTGAAGGCGGAGCCGGAAATCCGGACGAAGCGGTTTACATAAATATTATAAAAAATGCAGCAAGGCATAAGGCTACAGATATAGTGGATGTTGAACCTGCGAGATTATGTAACCCCAAAGAGGTGAGGGGCACAATCAAAAGACCTGTGCTTATGTCTTATCATGATTTCCAAAAAACGCCGCAGAAAGAATTTGTAACGGAAAGACTCTCCGAGATGTATGAGATGGGAGCGGATATAGCAAAGATAGCGGTAATGCCGCAGAAAATGCCGGATGTTGCCACTCTGCTTTGCGCGTCTGCAGAAGTAAAGGAAAAATATCCGGAAAGACCTCTTATTACGATATCCATGGGAAAACTCGGAATGACAACAAGGCTTGCAGGCGGAGCTTTCGGGTCATGTCTTACCTTTGCAACTGACGGGAGGGCGTCTGCACCCGGACAGATTCCGTTTGACAAAGTAGCGGAAGTACTTGATGTATTTGATGAATATGCAGGAGATTAAAGATGAAAATATATTTTACGGGTTTTATGGGCTCGGGTAAAACTACCATATCCAAGGCGCTTGCCATAGACTGCGGTATGGAATGGACAGATACGGACGAAGAGGTCCAAAAGGCTGATGGCAGAAAAATAGCTGATATTTTCGCAGAAAACGGAGAGGAGTATTTCCGCACACTTGAGACGGAGGTGATTTTAAATATTGCGTCTAAAAAAGGA
>CAJOOU010000091.1 GCA_905236735.1 uncultured Eubacterium sp.
CCGGCAAGCTTCGCATAATATCTCTCAGCCGCATTTACGCGGACAAAGTTAATATCAAAGGATCCATCTTTTCCAAATACACCCTCAACCTCATCACCTTCATTTTTTCTTAAAAGTCCGTGGTCTACAAATACACAGGTAAGCTGCTTGCCAATAGCTTTTGCCAAAAGCGCCGCCAGAACAGATGAATCCACTCCCCCGGAAAGCGCCAAAAGCACCTTGCCGTCTCCTACCTTTTCACGAATCTCTTTTACCGTATTTTCAACAAAAGAATCCATTCTCCATGTGCCGGCAGTTTCGCAAATATCACGCACAAAGTTGCGGATTATCTCACTACCCTTTTCCGTATGCAACACCTCCGGATGGAACTGTATGGCATAAAGTTTTTTCTCCTCACAGGCTGCTGCCGCAACAGGGCAATCATCCGTATGTGCTATAATGTCAAATCCGGGCGCTGCCTTTGATATATAGTCAAAATGGCTCATCCATACTATAGTCCTGTCTTCCACTCCCTTAAAAAGAGAATTTTTTGCACCATCTATATATGTTTGAGTTTTACCGTATTCTCTGACCGGAGCCTTTTCAACCTTTCCTCCGAGAATATGCATCATGAGCTGAGCTCCGTAACACAATCCCAAAACCGGAATTCCCAGTTCAAAGAGTTCCTTTGTATATGTTGGGGAGTCTGCCTCATAACAGCTGTTAGGTCCACCCGTTAAAATGAGTCCCTTTGGGTTCATCTCTTTTATTTTACTGATGTCGGTTTTGTATGAATAGATTTCACAATATACATTGCATTCTCTCACTCGACGCGCAACCAGCTGATTATATTGTCCGCCAAAATCAATTACTATCAGTTTTTCCTGATTCATTTTCCTGCCTCCATATTTTTAAAGAATACCCTTTATGACTGCGTTTTTTTCATCGCAGATTCAAACAGCATCACAAGCCGGGTATCTATCTTGCCGTCCTGAGCCATTTTCTTCAGTATCTGAAATGCTTCTTCCGGCGTATTGGGCTCCTTGTAGGGCCTGTCCTTACTTGTAAGTGCATCATAGATATCGACAATTGTAAGTATACGGGATTCGATAGAAAGCTCCTCTGCCGTAAGTCCTCCGGGATATCCGCTTCCATCGAGATACTCATGGTGATTGCCGGCCCATATGGCCAGCTGCCTGTATGTCCCCTTAAAATCCACCGTATCAAGCATTTTCTGAGTCATTTCAGCATGCTGCTGTATCAAAAGCCTCTCGTTTTCGGTAAGGGTACCATGTCTTATAGTCAGGCAATCGACCTCATATTTCGTAAGATAGAAAAACTTTTTTCCTTTTTCCGAAATATATTGTTTGTCCTTAACACTCTCTATATAGTTAATATCATCATCATCCAGTTCGGGCTTATCGTTCATTTTCCTGACCCTCGCCACCATCTCATCAATGTCGGCTATGGCTCTTTTGTATTCTTCTTGCGAACATCTGCCCTTTAAAACATCAATCTCCCAATAGGCTCGCAGCAGTCTCATTCTC
The DNA here is from genome assembly GCA_905236735.1 of uncultured Eubacterium sp. GTDB lineage: Bacteria > Bacillota > Clostridia > Lachnospirales > Lachnospiraceae > RUG14243. The sequence goes on from CAJOOU010000091.1 coordinate 1,527, forward strand.
TCTCTGATTTTCTGCACTCTTTCTCCGAGTCTGCTCGATTTATTCAGAATGGTAACCGGGATGGCAAGCTTGCCTATATCATGCAGATAGGCCGCCAAAACCAGCTGCGTTGAATGTGTTTTATCAAAAAAAATGTCGCACCGGCCTGCGCTATGCTCACTATTAACAAAGTCTATCAAAGTCTGCGTGTATCCGGCCACTCGCCTTGTATGATCGCCATTGTACGGGCTTCTCTCGTCAATGGCAATAGACAGAGCTTCTGCAAAAGAATGCAAAAGCTCCTCAATATCACGAATGTGATTCTTTTCTTTTTCGTCCATGTATTCTCCTTCTTTCATGAGATAATTGGTCTCTTATAATCAGATATAATCCCCGTTTTAGGTAAATATTCTTCTGATGCACACTATCTCTTTATAGTGAATATTGGTATATGTAATACCGTATCTTGAGTTCAGAGCATTTACCATAGTACCGTTTCCTGCGTAAATACCAACATGTCCCTCATAACATATTATATCACCAAGCTGTATTTCAGATTCACTTACCCCCGTACCCACACTTCTGAGCGAGTATGAAGAATGCGGAAGAGAAACTCCGAAATGCGCATATACACTCATCACAAATCCCGAGCAGTCACATCCGTTGGTAAGCGAAGTACCCGCCCACACATAAGGATTTCCTACAAACTGGCAGGCATATGAAACAACAGATGAACCCGAACCGGAATATGATGTCGAACCCGAAGATGAACTTCCCGATGACGACGACGAACCTGACGAGCTTGACGAGCTTGACGAACTTGACGAGCCGGATGAAGCACTTGATGCCGCTGCTGCAGCCGCTTCCTGCGCTGCCTTTCTTGCTGCTGCAGCCGCTGCCTTTTGCGCTGCAAGTTCTTCCTCATACTGAGACTGGTATTGTGAGGCAAGTGCCTGCGCCTCACTAAGCTGCGACTCATAATCAGACATCTCTGCCGATAAGGTAGCCGTCAAGGTCTCAAGCTGCGCCTGCTGGCTGTCATAGCTGGCCTTAAGCTCCTGTTTTTCTTTAAGGTCTGCCTCAAGTGTTGACTCAAGACTTGCCACCTGCTCGGTAATAAGCTGATATGCAGTCAAAAGGTTCTGATCATAATTGTATACGGTAGACATGTATTCTACCTTATTAAGTATCTCTGAAATACTCTTTGAATCCAATATCGTCGCAAGTATACTGCTGCCGCTGTTTTCATACATATACTGTATTCTTGTCTTCATAACAGCATATTGGGCAGCCTGCTGCTCCTTAGCCTCCTCAAGTTCTACCTTGACTTCTTCTATTTCAGTCTCATTTGCCTCGATTTCCGCCGCAAGAGCACTCTGTGCCATAAGCAGTGAGGTAAGTTTACTTGAGGCCTCGTCAAGTTCTCCCTGAGTTGATGAAATACTGTTTTGAATATTTTCTACTTCTTCATTGGCCTCATCAAGCTTTTCTTTGGTGCTTGCATAAGCCGGATTTATACCGGTAAATGTTGCCGTAATAAGCAAAGCTGCCGCAACAGCGATTGCCATAATAGCGCGCTTCATTAAAATTCCTCCGTACGAATAAAGAACTTATGTTACCTAGCTATTATAGTACCACATGTCAGGCAGCTTTTCAATTTTCTTTTACCTACTCAACCTCATTTTCTTTAGCGACAAGATTGTCGGCTCCATACTTCTTTCTGAGCTTCGGTTTTTCAATCTTTCCGGTCGCATTTCTCGGTATAGTCTCAAATATTATCTTCTTTGGTCTCTTGTATCTCGGAAGTTCTAAACAAAACTCCTCTATCTCTTCTTCTGTAGCGCTCATTCCATCCTTTATTTCTATGATTGCGGCTGTTATTTCTCCGAGTCTTCTGTCCGGAAGTCCGATCACCGCAGCATCCTTTATCTTGTCACATTTCCTCAAAAAGTCCTCTATCTGTACAGGATAAATATTTTCTCCGCCGCTTACTATAACATCTTTCTTTCTGTCTACCAGATAATAAAATCCCTCGTCATCCTGGCGCGCCATATCTCCGGTATAGAGCCAGCCTTCACTGTCAAGCACCTCCGCTGTGGCCTTCTCATCATTGTAGTAGCAGGTCATAACACCAGGCCCCTTTACCGCAAGTTCTCCTACCTGACCTTTCTCCACTTCTTTCTTGTCTTCATCAACAATCTTACACTGCCATCTGTATCCCGGCACACCGATTGCTCCGACCTTGTTAATATTTTCTACTCCGAGGTGTACGCATCCGGGACCTGTAGACTCCGAAAGTCCGTAATTGGTATCATACTCATGATTGGGGAAGTACTGCTTCCATCTCTTAATAAGTGAAGGCGGGACAGGCTGTGCGCCTATATGCATAAGTCTCCACTGCGAAAGCACGTAATTTTCTTTCTTTAAATCTCCTCTGTCAAGCGCATCCAGTATATCCTGCGCCCACGGCACCAAAAGCCATACTATGGTACACCTTTCATTTGAGACAGCCGAAAGAATTGTATCCGGAGATGTTCCC
>CAJOOU010000092.1 GCA_905236735.1 uncultured Eubacterium sp.
AACCATTACCTTTTTACCCACCATCTCTTCCGGCGAGTAATACTTCTGTATTCCCGATACAATCTGCTTAACCGTTGAGCCTATTTTCACCTGCGAACAAAGAAGTTTCTTGGATTTTTCGACCTTCTCGCATTTGATTATTTCTCCGACCTGGAACTGCATTTTCATAAAATCATCATATGAAATTTCCGGCTTGGCCTCAATATCTATGCCGCCTTCATCAGATACCGGTTCCTCAGTCTTCCGGGAAGCTGTGAGCTCTTCTACCTGCTTATATACTTCCTCTACATCAAAACGGGTAAACAGAATCTCCGGCTTGACTGTAACCTTTGTACCACTCTTATAAAGTCCGAATTTATCAAGATCATCAAAAGCTCTCGGCGAAGCCCCGAGTTGTTCAAATATCTTTTTAGCGGTATCCGGCATTACACTTTCCAAAAGAGTAGCGCCTATACAGATGCTTTCTGTAAGATTGTAAAGTACTGTCTGAAGACGGGCACTATTTGCCTCGTCTTTTGCAAGCACCCACGGAGTTGTCTCGTCAATGTATTTGTTGCAGCGTCTGAAGAGATTAATTATTTCGGAAATACCATCTGCCACATGATAGTCATCCATCTTCGCGCTGACCTTTGCTGCCGTAGATGTAACAACCTCTTTAAGATCCTTATCTACCTCTTCTTCAACTCCACCATCTGTAACAACACCGTCAAAATACTTGTTACTCATGGAAATAGTCCTGTTTACAAGGTTACCCAGTGTATTGGCAAGGTCTGAGTTATTTCTCTCCACAACGAGTTCCCATGAAATAGAACCATCGTTTTCATACGGCATTTCATGAAGAAGGAAATATCTTACGGCATCAACTCCGAAAATCTTTACAAGGTCGTCTGCGTAAATAACATTGCCCTTTGACTTACTCATTTTTCCGTCACCCACAAGAAGCCACGGATGTCCGAATACTTTTTTAGGCAGCGGCTCACCGAGTGCCATAAGGAAAATCGGCCAGTAAATGGTATGGAACCTGACAATATCTTTACCTATGATATGTACATCTGCCGGCCAGTTCTTCTTGTATAGTTCAGAATGGTTCCCGTCCGCATCATATCCGATTTTAGTAATATAGTTTGTAAGAGCATCAAGCCATACATAAACAACATGCCCCGGGTCAAAGTCTACAGGTATACCCCACTTAAATGAAGTCCTTGATACGCAAAGATCCTGAAGTCCCGGCTTAAGGAAGTTGTTGACCATCTCATTTTTTCTTGAAACCGGCTGGATGAATTCCGGATGCTCCTCATAATAATCCATAAGCGCATCCGCATATTTACTCATCTTAAAGAAATACGCCTCTTCCTTTGCAGGCTGTACTTCCCGTCCGCAGTCCGGGCATTTTCCGTCTACAAGCTGGCTTTCCGTCCAGAATGACTCACAGGGTGTGCAGTAAAGTCCTTCATAAGCACCTTTATATATATCGCCCTTATCATAGAGTTTTTTGAATATCTTCTGCACCTGGTGCTCATGGTCTGTATCCGTGGTTCTGACGAAATTGTCATATGAAGAATTCATAAGATCCCAGATGTTTTTTACCTGCGAAGCTATATCGTCTACAAACTCCTTTGGCGTAACACCCTTTTCTGCCGCCTTAAGCTCTATCTTTTGTCCGTGTTCATCTGTTCCGGTCTGGAAATATACATCATATCCTTCCAGTCTTTTATATCTCGCAATACAATCCGAAAGCACGATCTCATAGGTGTTTCCTATGTGCGGCTTTCCGGAAGTGTATGCAATTGCTGTTGTCATGTAAAACTTGCCTTTATTAGACATCTCTTTGCTCCTTTAACATAAATTTACAGGTCAATGATATCCATATCATCTCTCTCCTGCATAAATGCGCTCCCGCATTTCGGGCAGAAATTATCCTCTGCTTTAACCTGAGCACCGCATTTCGGGCACTCCATATATCCCTTAAGATCTGCTATCTCGCTTTTTATCTCTTCTATTTCTTCAAAGGTATGTTTAATGAGGAAAATCTCTTCAAATTCCGACTCTGCCTCATCTTTTTTCTGCTCGTATACCTTCTTGCCAATCTCGGCATACTGTCTTTCTATAAAGTCCTTTTTAGACCTTATCTCCATCTGGAGTTTTGCAAGATCCGCAGTCTCTTTGGCCTTTTCCCCAAGATCTTTTCCCGTATTTGTAATTGTACTTACAACTCTGTCAAAAAAATCCATATAATTACCCTCCTTCAAAATACTCTTAAAATAAGATTATAATGCTTTACACTCCTAAATTCAACCACCGGCATTTATGTCCGGTTACGACAGCTTTATTCCTTTCAAAAGTCCCGACAGGCTGGTACCGACTTCTTCATTTTCTGAATACTCTGCTGCCACGGCTCCCGAATCACTGTCGGATTTTTCCATTATATCATCAAGCGCTTTTATACTGAGTGATATTTTCTCTCCATCCGTACTTAATAGTTTTACCTTAACCTGCTGCCCCTCCTTAAGTACCTCGTTCGGAGATTTTATCCTGCGATTTGCAATCTGTGAAATATGTACCAGTCCGCTCAGGCCCCTGCCCAAATCGATGAAAGCTCCGTATGGCATTATCTTTTCCACAGTGCCTTCCATTATACTGCCCGGCACGAGCATCGACACCTTGTGCATCATCTCTTCTCTGTTTTTTTCTCTGGCTACCTCCCGTCCCGAAAGCACAAGTTTTTTGTTCTTTTCTTCTACGTTAATAATCTTAACCTCTATCTCTTTTCCTATCCACTCATCTGTGTTTTCCACATAGGTATCCGTAATCTGCGACGCCGGGATAAACGCCCGCACGCCTTCTACAAAGCAAACCACACCGGCATTAACACTCTCTTTTATTTTTACCTTTACGACGGCATCGTTTTCCTGCATTTCCTTAAGAGTATCCCAAACGAGAATATCGTTTGCTTCTTTTTTGGAAAGCTCTATATTTCCCTCTCCGTCATCTAGCCTTATTACCGTAGCCTCGATAACATCACCTTCATGTACATCGGTAAATACCGAAAAGTCCGGATCATCACTCATGTTTTCCGCCTTTATTACACCCTGCGTATAGTAACTTAAATCCAGGATTATCTCTTCTTCGGTTATTCCTATAACCGTTCCCTTTATAATATCGCCTTCATTGATTGTTCGAAATGACCTTTCAATCTGACCCTCATAGTCTTTCATTGACTCTGTTTCCATCATTACCCTCCTTTATAAGATTCCTCGCTTCGCCCGGAATGACAAACATTTTACTCTTTTCCTTCGCTTTCCCACCCGGTTCTCGTTTTAATAAGATTCATACTATAGAATGTCTTTGATGCTTTTATAAGATACTCTGCATCCTCTACTCCGGCGCTCTCATATGCGGAGTGCATAGCCCACTGCGAAAGCCCGATATCAACTGTACTTACCGAAAGATGGGTGGTTGATATGTTTCCCAGAGTTGAGCCTCCCGCTATATCGGACCTGTTTACGAATGTCTGATACGGAACTCCAGCATTTTCACATACAAGTTTAAAAGCTGCGGCAGATGATGCATCCGTTGTGTATTTCTGATTTGCACTGTGTTTTATCACTATACCACCGTTTAGATGAGGTCTGTTGGCTTCGTCTGCCTTTTCCGCATAATTAGGATGGTATCCATGTGCATTGTCCGCAGATATCATAAGCGAAGCTGCTGTCAGCCTGCAAAAATCCTCCTCTCCCATACCAAGAGAAAATACCGCCCTTTTCAAGGTATCCGTCAAAAATGTCGAATCCGCACCCTGTTTTGTACCCGAGCCCACTTCCTCATTGTCAAATATCGCAAGCACACTCATCTGGTCTATACTCTCTGCCTCTATGATTCCGCGAAGTCCTGCGTATACACATTCCAAATCATCAAGTCTCGGACTGCCGATAAACTGACCACTGTCTCCCCAGACCACAGGTGTCTGACGATTGTACAAAAACAGGTCTCTGCCTAAAATATCATCCTTATTTACTCCCAAATCCTTGGCCAGTATCTCATTAAAATCAGTGCCCTCATTACCGACCACCGGCATAAGTTCCTTTTGTACACTGTACTTATGCGAATCATTTATGTCTCTTTCCATATGAATCGCTATTGAAGGGATAATGGCTATATCTCTGTCACTGTCATATAGTACCGTCCTTAGCCCATCTCCATCCCTTATCACTGCTCTTCCTGCCACACCCAAAGGTCTGTCAAACCAGGTAGAATATATCATACCGCCGTATTTTTCAACATTCAGTTTAACATAAGGGCCTGCCTGCATATTCATTTCTTCCTTAAGTTTAAAACAAGGCGAATCATCATGCGCCGCTATAATATGCATAGCCTGCGGCTTTTCTTTAGGCAGGCAAAATGCAATAAGAGATGAATCGTTTCTTGTCACAAAATATTTTCCGCCCTCTTTTATCTGATATGCCTCCTGCTCGAACAGCTCCGTAAAGCCCGCCTCCAAGAGTCTTTTTCTTATCTCATCCACTGCCTGATAACAGCACGGACTGTTTTTTATAAATCCAAATAAATCTTTTATCTCTTTTTTCATAACCAGCCTTTCTATGATGCCCTGCGCCGGGCACCTCAATCTGATGTCATTATACGATTTATTTTTCCATATAACAAGATAAGGCCGCCTTAAAATGGCGACCTCTTGTTTCTAAGCGAAGACGGATGTTTTCGTCCCCATATAATATATATAAGTATCGAAACTGCTGCCGAAAGGGACACAAGAGCAAACATTTCCTTATACCCCATATAAGCAATCAAAAATCCTGCAATTCCTCCGCCTCCTCCAAGTCCTATATCATAAGCGCAAAGAAATGTGGAGTTTGCAGCCCCCCTTCTCTCCGGTGGCGCTATATGAACTGCCATGGACTGAAGGGCTGGCTCTATGCCGCCAAAAGCATATCCTGCTAAAACAGCAGCCAGATAAAATGTTATATCATTCGGACAAAATGCCAGAAGCAATAATGCTGCTATCATGGCCACATTGCAGGTATATACAAATATTCCTTCACCCAGCCTGTCGGCTAAGGTTCCCATAAACATCCTTACCAAAAGAAGCATAACCGCCGTAATAAGGAAAAATAAACCTCCGGAAGGAAGAGAGCTTTCGAGAGCAAATTTAGATAAAAAGTTTTCGAGAGCGCCCCAGGTAACCAAAAAAACAAGACAGATTACAGACGCCGGCAGTGCATTGGGTTCTATTAATGCCTTTACGGATAACCCACCTCTTTCGGGTTTTATTTCTTTCGCATGGGTCTTCATAAAAATAAAAAGCACAAATGCTACTGCCATAAAGCCTGACGAAACAGCAAACATGAAGGTGAAGCTTTTCCTTATAAGAAAAAGACTAAGTGCCGGAGCAATAGATGTCGCAAGCGCAGTTGCCATTCCAAAATATCCCATTCCCTCAGCAAATCTGCTCCCCGGAAGAGCATCGCTTGCAATAGTGGCAGTAGATGTATTGGAAAACGCAAGTGAAGCCCCCTGTATCATTCGGCAGCTTACCGCAAGTATCACGGCTATACTGATACTGTATCCCAGAGCTGCCATTACACCCGAAATGGCATATCCAAGCGGCATAAGGAACATCCCCCCTAAGCCAATCACA
>CAJOOU010000093.1 GCA_905236735.1 uncultured Eubacterium sp.
AAAAAAAATTCGAAGAATTTTTTTGCTGGACAAAATTATGTAATCTCAATATTGCTTGAATTTACTGAAAATTTCGTTTATAATAATTAAAGATTCTAAATTTAACCATACATTATTTGAATCTTATTGGGAGAGGGAAAGATGATAGGAGAGAATAAAGACAGAGACAAACTTGAAACCAATCTGATGGCGATAATGGCTGATTGCCTCAGAAAGTCGGTACAGGAGCCGCTTGCGGTTGAGAGTGTGGATGCACTTTTGGCTTATATAGGGTCGCATTTTGATGCGGAGAGGATTGAACTTTTTGAGCCCTATTCGGAAGGGTATTACTTTTGTGCATATGAGTGGATAAGTGAAGGAACGAGTTCTAAAGGAAGCAAGCTTAAACACCTTGACATTAATGTTTCAAGGGCTATATATGCACACTTTGAGGAGGATATGTTTTATGGGGTTCCAAACATTGAGGAAATAAGGGATATGGAGCCCGAAATATATAAATATTTCAGCCAGTTTGGTACAAAAGAACTGATGCTTTGTCAGATAAGGTATCAGGGTACTAATCTTGGCTTTTTTTCTATAGACAATGTTGTGGAGACCGATATGACCAGGGATTTTTTCACTGCTATAGGTTATATCCTGGGCTCGGCTCTTTTTAACCGGAATATTTTTACCCGTCTTGCTAAAATCGGAGTGGTGGATAATCTGACCCATGTAGGTAACAGACAGGGACTGTACGAATATGTGGATGGGTTTGATACCAAAAAAAGTATAGGCGTTATTCTGAGTGATATCTGCTCGTTAAAGACGATAAATGAGCTTGAGGGACAGGCAAAGGGTGATGAAGCCATTGTGACTGTGAGTAAGATATGGGAGAGATTTTTTGGCAGTGAATGTGTATACCGCGTCGGCGGAGACGAATTTTTGGTAGTGATAAACGGCTCGGAGCAGCAGTATTTTATGGACGGAATAGATTATGCCACAAGGTTTTTTGAAAACGAAAACATATCTGTTGCAGTGGGCTGGTGCTGGAATACCGTGTTTGACAGGGATATGGACGATTTTATAGAGATTGCCCATCTGAATATGTATGAAAACAAAAGGGAGTATTATAACGGCAGGGAGGCATATGGACATATCATTTCAAATGCTGATAACATTACGGTACTCAGAAATGATGAGTTTTTCAGGAAGGCAAGACTCTGGATGGGGAGTTTTGACACCCCGGAGGTGCTGGTAATTGCGGTAGATGTGAATTATTTTAAACTATATCGTGATATTTACGGACTCGAAGCTGCGGGACATATGCTGGGATATACGAGCAAGGTTATAAACAAGTTTGCGCTTGACCATGAGGGCATCTGCGGATACCTTGGCGGAGATGACTTTGTTATCGCAGTGCCTAACTGGGGAGATGATATGAAGAAGGTTGAGAAGGATATTCTCACCAACATAGTGCAGAACAATTTCCCGGATGGCTTTTATCCCGCTTGCGGAGTGTATTTCGGAGATATCAGTGAAGATATAGAGGAAATGTATACCAAGGCCATAGTTACCTTAAATCCCATAAAGGGGGATTATAATACCTTTGTCAGATTTTTTGATTCAAAAAGGTATTTTAAACTCAGGGATACACATCTTATGCTGATTGAAGTAAAGGATGGACTTGCCAAGGGGGAGTTTACCTTTTATGTACAGCCTAAGGTTGATATTATAACCGGAAAAATAGTCGGCGGAGAGGCACTTATAAGATGGAATAAAAACGGCGAAACCGTACCTGCGTATAAATTTGTCCCGACCATAGAACTAAACGGATATGTGGTATATGTTGACAAGTTTATCTGGGAAGAGGTGTGCAAATGGCTGAAAAGTATGATAGATGAAAAAATGGATCCGCCTCCGGTTTCGGTAAATGTATCAAGGGTGGACTTTAGTTTTATCAATGTTGCGGAATATTTTGCCGAGCTTTTGGACAGATATAAGCTTCCTGCCAGATATTTGGAAGTGGAAATAACGGAAAGTGCATATATCAATGCTACTGACGGCATGATAGAGGAAATAAAGAAACTTAAAAAGCTCGGACTTAAGATATCGATTGATGATTTCGGCAGCGGATATTCTTCTCTTGAAATGCTTGGTTCAATGCAGGCTGATGTGGTAAAATTTGATAAGAAATTTATTGATAATGCAGATAACGAATACGGATATAACATTTTGAAATCTGTCTGTCAGATGATGGAGGTCCTCGGAGCCAGGATTATAGTTGAGGGAGCTGAGAGCATTGAGCAGATAGAAATCCTTAAGGAAATAGGATGCAGGTATGTGCAGGGGTATTATTATTACGAACCTCTGACAAAAAATGAATTTACCGAAGCAGTATTAAAAGATGTGTTTGAGTAGAAAGGACAGAAATTATGGAAGTAAAACATCTTTTTGACAATCTTCATGAATGCGCGAGGTGCCATAGGCCGCTTCCTGTTCAGTATAATGAAGAATACTGCCCGCAGTGTATGGAACAGGCTCTTTTTGAGAAGGTAAAGGATTATATACGCGCAAATGATGTAAATGAATACCAGCTTGCCGAGGAATTTGATATTCCGATTTCGAAGGTAAAGGCGTGGATAAAGGATGGTAGAATAGAGTACAAGGAAGTTGGAAATAATGTTTATGTGGGTAACTTCTGTATGAACTGCGGCGCTCCGATAGCATTTGGCACTTTATGCGCTAAATGCAAAAGGCAGGAAAACCGTATGGGTATCAGCACCAATGTTCCTCATGGTGATACGGGCAAAATCAGGTTTGGACATGAGGAGTAATATTTGAAATATCAATAATATTATTACTGAAAATTATAAAAGCATAACTACGATTTATTTCTTGAATAGCCTTTCGCTGTGAAAAAATAAACAATTATTGTATTAAAATAAAAACATAATTATAATAAAATCAGCATCAGATTTCGGTGCTGGTTTTAAGCTTAAGACAAAAATGGAGGCATTAAATGGAGAATTATCCTATCGGACTTGAACTGGAAGAAGGGCAGAAAAAGCTCCTTAATGCATCGATAGTTTGCGGTGAGGAAGAAGTACCGGTTTCGGCGGGCTGCGGTCGAGTACTGGCCGAAGAAATAAGGGCAGTCGAAAATATTCCGCCTTTTTCCAAATCGCCGTATGACGGATATGCGTTTCGCGCGGATGATATAAAGAATGCTTCGAAGAATTCTCCTGTTACTCTTGAGGTGATTGAGGAGGTTGCAGCCGGTCATGTGCCGCAAAAGACGGTAGATAAAGGCCGGGCTGTTAAGATTCTTACCGGAGCTGCTCTTCCTGGCGGAGCGGATACTATTGAAAAATTTGAAGTGACGGAATTTACCGAAAACAGTGTTACATTTTTTGCACCTGTTAAATGCGGCAGCAATGTTGTGCCGTCAGGAGATGATGTAAAATGTGGAGACATTGTTTTGGAAAAAGGAAAGAAGATTGACGCGGCTACCTGTGGTATTCTGGCAGCTCTGGGATATGAGAAGGTAAGGGTTTTCAGAAAACCGCGGATATCGCTGATATCTACCGGAGATGAGCTTATTGATATTGGAGACGGGCTTGCTCCCGGAAAGATTAGAAACAGCAGTGCTTATACACTTAAAGCCCTGCTTGAGACCTGGGGGATGGATGTTACCCTAAGCGGTATAGTCAAAGATGACCCCGGTCTTATAGCCGAAGCCGTTAAGAGAGAATGCCCAAATGCTGATATACTTCTTACAACCGGAGGTGTATCGGTGGGAGATTATGACTGTATTTTGTCCGCAATGGAAGTGCTTTCGGCTGATGTGCTGTTTTGGAAGATTAAGATGAAACCGGGTTCGGCTTTTGCCGCCTCGGTATATAATAAGGTGCCCGTTATATCGCTTTCGGGTAATCCGGCTGCAGCAGCGGTGGCACTTATTATGGCGGTTAAACCCTTCCTTTTAAAAAGCGCCGGACAGACAGACTTTATGCATGAAGAAATGAAGGTAAAGCTTGACGGTGGTTTTGGAAAGAAAAGTATGCAGCGCAGATTTGTGCCGGGTCGTCTTTTTATTAAAGACGGTGAGGCATATATGAAAACAGTATCTAAACATGGCAACGGCAGTCTTAGTCCGCTTGCCGGTGTAGATATATTGGGAGAAATCCCGGCAGGTTCGCCGGAGATGCCTGGCGGAACTGAAATAAAAGCGTTTAAGCTTTAAAAGCTGAAAAGGAGAGATGAAAAAATGAATTCACCAGCAGAAGTAGCAAAAAATTATGTGGGTATTGGTAAAGGTAAAGTAAACACACCTATAGCAAAAATGTTCTTACTTGGAATTATGGCGGGAATGTTTATAGCATGGGCAGGATTGGGATCGACTGTAGCAGGTTCTACTGTAGAAAATGCATCACTTGCAAAACTTGTTAATGCAGTGCTTTTCCCGGGCGGACTTGCAATGGTTCTTGTAGCCGGAAGTGAGCTCTTTACCGGAAACTGCCTTCTTATTATTCCGCTTATGGAAAAAGAGGTAAATATTGCAGGAGTTCTTAAAAACTGGGTAGTTGTATGGATAGGTAACCTTGTTGGTTCTGTATTTGTATCAGCTATTTCAATTTTCTCACACCAGGCAGCACTTTTCTCAAGCAAGGTTGCTGTAGCTCAGATGTCGACAGCAATCAGCAAATGCTCAATGACTTTCGGAGATGCCTTCCTTAAGGGCGTGGCATGTAACATCCTTGTATGTATTGCTGTTTGGATGGCGTTTGCGGCAAAGGATGTAGCAGGAAAGATTATCGGATTATTCTTCCCTATCTGCCTCTTCGTTGTATCGGGATTTGAGCATAGTATTGCAAATATGTACTATATATCGGTAGGTATCCTTGCAAAAGGAAATGCAACCTTCCTTCAGGCAGCAACAGATGCCGGCCTTGATGTAACAAATCTTACATGGGGCAAGATGTTTGCGGCAAACCTTCTTCCTGTTACTCTTGGTAACATTGTCGGAGGTGTGCTTGTAGGTCTTGTTTACTGGTATGTATATCTTCAGGGAAAGAAAGACGCATAAAGTCTCGCAAACGAGATTCGAATATTAATGCAGAAAAAGGCGCTTCCTCGCTGAAGCGTCTTTTTCTCATAAGTTACAATATGAGCAGTTATACGAATATATCCGGCATTATAATGTCTCTTTTATGTTACGCCCGTCACGCATTTGCTGAACCGGCCTCCCTCCCGCAGGCCACCTCCCATACCTTCGAAAACGCATGCAGATTGTCTGCTGCAATACTTTGTGGGTCAGCGTTTTCTTGATATAGGGCCCTCCTACTCGCGGTCGGAGCAGTATGTATTGGTCGACGGGCTGATAATTACTACAATTCATTTATGGAAATAATGCAATAATTTGATAAAAACTTCAGCTGTTATGAAAAACAGATGCCGCGGCGGATTTTGTTCCGCATTTGCGATAGACAGCGCGGAGACCAAAGATGCGGTTTAGTGTTTCGTTTTGGAAAATAGGCAAAAACGCCCGGATGGCGTTTTTAGCCGAACGCTAAGCCCCGGATGGGCGCATGGAGGCGGCCGTACATTTTTCATAAACGAAACAACTTGCCGCATCAAAGGTCGGAGTCGATGCAAGCAAATCGGAATTATAAATCCGACCGGGCATCGTAGCTAAACAATAAAACTGCTAATATTGTAACTTATGAGAAAAAGACGCTTCAGCGAGGAAGCGCCTTTTTCTGC
>CAJOOU010000094.1 GCA_905236735.1 uncultured Eubacterium sp.
CAAACAGCTCTTTTAAGCAGTTCTCATCTATATTTTGGCCTCCGGCATAAAACATTTCTTCATATTCAAATACTGCCGGCGACGAAAAATGTCCCACTTTAAATCCTGCGGCCTCATAGATTGCTGTAAGCATCTTTCCGACAGAGCCCTTGCCGTTTGTACCGGCTATATGAATTGCAGGCATACTGTCCTGTATTTTCCCGTTTATGCCATATCGCCTCGAAAGGGCATCGCAAAGCAGCCCGATTCTTTCCAGCCCCGGCTTTATTTCTTCTAATTTATAGTTCATGTTTTATCCTGTATCTTAATTATATTTCAAGGCTTTTTACCCTTCCAAGTACTTCTCTTATATGTTCCTTCGTATGTTCTATACGCCTTTTTCCGAGTTCTCCTTCTTTAAGAGCACTGGTTGTAATTATATACAAAAATCTTATATATGCAACAAGCTTTATCTTATCCAAAGTATCAAAAGAATCTGCTTTATTAAAGTAGTTATCCATTATTCTGTCCCAAATAAACTCTGCCGTTTCATTTGATATGCCCAAAAACCTCATACTGTTTTCCGGTTCATCTTCTTCAAAAAGCCTATATGTTACATAAAGAGCCTGCAAATCAAATATAGGCTGACCGGCGCTTAAGGTATCCATATCAATAAGCATAGGCTCACCGTCATAGAGCATTACATTTTTCATCTGAAAATCCCCGTGAACAATATGATTATCATTAGGAAGAGCCATCAGGAGTTCTTTTAATTTTTCATACTGCTCATCTGTCAGATTATCTTTTATCACATCAACATATCCAAGAAAAATATCTCTTGCCTTTGGCAAAGAACCCTCATCTGCCTGTGTCTTATGAACTTCCTTCATAAATCCGATGTATTCATCAGTGATTTTTTCAAGATCTGCCCCTTCTTTTTTCACAAGATCATTGAAGGTATCCGATTTTAGCATTTCAAAAACAGAGCCGTATGACTCTCCCACCTTTACAATATCATATGAAATTGCCGTTGGTATTCCTTTTAAAAACGCCAGTTTTGCCATTCTCTGCTCGTTCTCTATCATTGAAATTGCGTCAGGAGAATTATATACCTTAACTATAGTATCCTCATCAACACGGTATACTGTACCGAAAAATCCCTGTCCTATAATTTCACACCCGGTAACATCCATGCTTCTGAGTCTTTTTTTCACATTAAGAAGTTCTGTAAAACCGGTTGTATCAAAGATTTCATATATCTGAGGTGATACATTTATCACAGAATATCGGGCTCCTGTTTTTTTTCTTATCTTCATAAGAATTCTGAGGCCCGCGCTTGATATATACTCAAGTTCTCCGGCATCTATGCAAATATCCGTTTCCGGTCCTATTTTTTCAAATATTTCGGCTTCTTTCTCTGCTGCATTTCCCGAATCAATTCTTCCTTTTAAAGCAATATTAATCATAGCTCATCTCCCATACTAATAAAGCTGACATATTTCATATGCCAATTCCTGCCTACGCTTTGCTTAAAGGCGTAGTTATCTCGTCTAAGATATAATATATATCAAAATCAAAGCTGTTGCAAATAGTCCCTCTACCCTCAAGAAAACGCTGAGCCGCAAAGTAATGCAAGAAACAATCTGCAAAAAATAAAGCGGCACCAGCCGGTGCCGCTTTGTCAGGAACTTTATCAATTATGAACAATTATTATCTTTCTGCAATAAGTGTTTCAAGAGCCTCTGCTGTTGAGCATTTATGTTCTCTCTTATAGTTTTCAACTTCCTCCGAAGTGATTCCCAGAATCTTTGCTGCATTAACAACCTGTCCAAATACAAATCCGTTTTTCTCTGCCATAATAAGTACCTCCTAAAATTCAAATATAATTTTTCAAAACATTGTTTGTTAACTTCTTTATATCTGAATAATAATACTAAATTGTCTGAAAATCCAATGCCTAAAGCTGATACAAGTATGCACTTTGAGCATAGTAGGAGCTTGAATTATAACACTTTATAACAGATATGAATATTATTGGAACCGCTTTGCGAACCCGATAATATATTAGCCTTTGTTTCTGAACTGCATAGGCGTCATACCGTATTTTTTCTTAAACAGTCTGTTAAAATGCTCAACATTCTGATAACCCACGGCTTCTGCAATGCTTTCAACCGTCATATAGGAATTCTTAAGCATACTGCGACTCTTCTTCATCCTTACATTCTTAACAATATCGCCAAAGGTCTCACCGGATTTATCCTTGATGTACTTTGACACATACGGTTTTGAAAGATGGAAATGTGATGCAATATCTTCAAGCGTAACCTTCTGGTAATTGGCCTGAATATAGTTGACTATGTCATTTAATCTCTCATCCCTTATACCGCCTTCTGCGGCAACTCCGTCAATTTTGTTTACAGCTACGCAAAGTGCGCTGATAGATGCCTTGATAATATCTTCATCTATGCCGACCCCCCACTGCATCTTGCCGTTTACGGCTATACCTACATACGCACAAGCCTTTGATGAAGAGCCTCTTGAAAGGGCATGTTCCTCATATACCGAAAGTTCGTATGACACGCCGAAATACTGCTTTAAGGCATTACTTACGCTATCAAGGCGTCCGTTACCGTTAGCCGTAACAACCTGGGATTTGCCGTCTTTTTCTATTGTCACTTCCGACATAATTCCGTCCACCTGTTTAAAATGGCACTCGGTAATTTTAAATGACTGAGAATAATTTATATAATTATCTTCAAATATTTCATATATAAGTTTGGGTGAAAGTTCTTCATGTAATCTGTCGGATACTCCCTTTATCATATATCCGACCTGTTCTCTCATCTTTTCAGGCACAGAAAGACCGTAATTCTGCTTTAATACATAGGCTACTCCGCCCTTTCCCGACTGTGAGTTAATCCTTATTACATCAGCGTCATATGTGCGTCCGACATCCTTGGGATCAATGGGCAGATACGGCACTGTCCATATTCCGCCCGACCTTCCTTCATCTTTCCATGCCATACCCTTTGCAATGGCATCCTGATGTGAACCTGAAAAAGCCGTAAATACAAGGTCTCCCGCATATGGCTGACGCGGCGGCACCTCCATCCTTGTGTAAGTCTCGTATCTTTCCCTTATTGACGGCATATCATGGAAGTCAAGCCCCGGATCTACGCCGTGAGAAAACATATTCATGGCAAGGGTGACAATATCCACATTGCCGGTTCTTTCGCCATTTCCGAAAAGCGTACCTTCTATACGATCGGCTCCGGCAAGAATACCAAGCTCTGCATCAGAAACTCCCGAACCTCTGTCATTATGAGGATGAAGCGAAAGAGTTACAGCATTTCTGTATTTGAGATGCTTGCTTATGTATTCCACCTGGGTTGCGAAAACATGAGGCATCGAATTTTCTACCGTAGTAGGAATATTTATGATAACCTTGTTTTCCTCCTTAGGCTGCCATACATCAAGCACTGCATTACACACCTCAACCGCATAATCAACTTCTGTGCCCGGGAAGCTTTCAGGGCTGTATTCAAAGGAGAAATTACCCTCTGTCTCATCAGCAAGCTGCTTTAATAAAACGGCTCCGTCGATTGCTATCTGCTTTACTTCTTCTTTTGATTTTTTAAACACCTGCTCTCTTTGAGCTACCGATGTGGAATTATAAAGATGAATTACCGCATGAGGTGCACCCTTTACAGCCTCAAAAGTCTTTCTGATAATATGCTCCCTTGCCTGAGTAAGTACCTGTACGGTTACATCCTCCGGAATCATATTCCTGTCAATAAGAGCTCTCATAAAATTGTATTCCGTATCGGACGCTGCCGGGAATCCGACTTCTATCTCCTTAAATCCGATATCAACAAGCATGGTAAAAAACTGCAGTTTCTCTTCGAGACTCATCGGCTCTATTAAAGCCTGATTACCGTCTCTAAGGTCTACGCTGCACCAGATTGGCGGCTTTTCTATATGATCTTTCTTTACCCAGTCATAGCTAAGCTCCGGGGGCATAAAGTATTGAATTTGATATTTTTCGTAGTTTCTCATGTCAGCATCTCCTTACCAAGATTCACCACAAAGGCTTAAATCTTTGTTTTAATCATTTTTCTTGATTTATATTAACACAAAACAAAAACAAAAATCAACCCTTTTGATAAATTTATTGGTATAAAATATCTAATTCATTACAAAACGGTCTTTCCCCTTTTCTTTGGCTTTATAAAGTGCTTCATCAGCCTGTTTAATAAGCTGTTTAAAAGAGCGGTTTTCGGGAGTCGAAAGAGCTATACCAACACTTATTGTAGGTCTAAAACCTTCTCTGCCTTCCGGTATAAATTCTTTTTCTTTAAAAGAAGCTATAAATTCTTCAGCGTACATACACGGCTCTTTAACATCCTGCAAACCAAAGAAAAAAGCACAGAATTCA
>CAJOOU010000095.1 GCA_905236735.1 uncultured Eubacterium sp.
AGATAGGCATTGTTTACACTCGTAATCTCAAGTTCTCCCCTTGCGGAAGGCTTTACAGCCTTTGCCTTTTCTACCACACTGTTATCATAAAAATAAAGTCCCGGCACAGCATAATTCGATTTGGGCTTTTCCGGCTTTTCCTCTATAGAGATTGCCTTGCCATCCTTGTCAAATTCGACAACTCCGTAGGATGTGGGGTCTTTAAAAAAATAACCGAAAATCACTGCACCGTTTTTCTCTTCCACCGTCTCTCTCGCACGGTTAAGTACGCTTGAGAAGCTCTGACCGTAGAAGATATTGTCACCCAGAACAAGGGCTACAGTATCACCTGCTATAAAGTCTTCTCCTATAATAAATGCTTCGGCAAGCCCGTTCGGTGCCTTCTGCACTGCATAAGAAAACTTCATGCCAAGTCCGCTTCCGTCTCCGAAAAGTTCTTTAAAAGCCGGCAGATCTCTTTGTGTAGATATAATAAGGATTTCCCTTATTCCGGCAAGCATAAGTGTAGAAAGCGGATAATATATCATCGGCTTATCGTACACAGGCATGATTTGTTTTGATACTGCTTTTGTCAGCGGATAGAGGCGTGTGCCACTTCCGCCGGCTAGTATTATTCCCTTCATAATCTACTCCCCATACATCTGACTGTAATAATTCTGATAATCCCCGGAAGTGACTCTCTCCATCCACTCAGGATTCTCAAGATACCACTTTATGCTGAGCCGTATGCCGTCCGCAAACATTGTTTCCGGCTCCCAGCCTGCTTCCTTTTTAATTTTGTCAGGAGAAATTGCATATCTTCTGTCGTGTCCTTTTCTGTCACCAACATAGGTAATAAGGTCCTCTGTTATACGCTGCTTCCTCTTATCAGTATCCGGCAGAAACTCTCTCAAGGTTTTAATGATGAGTTTTACTATTTCTATGTTCTGCATTTCATTGTGGCCGCCTATATTGTAGGTTTCAAACAGGCGTCCTTTTTCCATAACCATATCTATTCCCCTGGCGTGATCTTCCACATACAGCCAGTCCCTTACATTTTTCCCATCTCCGTACACCGGAATCTTTTTCCCGTTTAAACAGTTATTTATCACAAGCGGAATCAGTTTTTCCGGGAACTGGTATGGTCCGTAGTTATTGGAACAGTTGGTAATATTTGCCGGGAAGTTGTATGTATCCATATATGCCTTTACCAGCATATCGCTTGAAGCCTTGCTTGCGGAATAAGGGCTGTGCGGACTGTAAGGAGTATCCTCATAAAAGAAGGTATTTTTGTCCTCGGAAAGCGAGCCATACACCTCATCCGTAGACACATGCAAAAACTTTTTACCTTCTTTGAAGCTGCCGTCAGCATTTTCCCACGCAGCCTTTGCCGCCTCCAAAAGTACTGCGGTCCCCACAACATTGGTTTTTACAAAAACGAGAGGATCCGATATACTTCTGTCAACATGGCTTTCAGCCGCGAAATGAACAACCCTGTCTATTTCTTCGCTTTCAAAAATTGCCCTTACCTTGTCCGCATCACAGATATCGGCTTTTACAAATCTGTAATTATCCAGGCCTTCCACATCCTTAAGGTTTTCAAGGTTGCCTGCGTAGGTAAGTTTGTCCACATTTATAATGCGAATCGCCCCGCCGTATTTTTTCAGCATATAATGTATGTAATTGGAGCCTATAAATCCGGCTCCGCCGGTTACCAGATATGTCATTTATAATACCTCATTACAAAGCTCTAAAGCAGCCGCTATATCCTTATCCATATCATAATACTTATATGAGCCAAGTCTGCCTCCGAAATATACTCCTTCTTCTTTATCGGCAAGCTCCTTATATTTTTCATAAAGATCAGAGTTTTTATCATCATTTACCGGATAATACGGTTCAATGCCGGGATGCCACTCACTTGAGTACTCTCTTGAGATAATTGTAACCGGCTGGGTTCCGAATTCGAAATGCTTATGCTCTATTATTCTGGTATAAGGCACATCTCTGTCGGTATAATTAACGATGGCACTGCCCTGATAGTTTTCAACATCAAGCTTTTCGGTCTCAAATCGTACACTTCTGTACTCCAATGCTCCGTAGCAGAAATCGAAATACATATCTATCATTCCCGTAAACAGTATTTTATCATATTCAGGCTTAAATCCGTCTGAAAGCGCGCCTTTTTCCCTGAAATCAAAGAAATCCTCGCCGAGTCTTACCTCGCTGCCTTCAAGAAGTTTTTCTATAATCCGGGTGTATCCGCCAATTGGTATGCCCTGATACCTGTCGTTAAAATAATTGTTATCGTAGGTAAACCGAAGCGGCAGTCTTTTAATAATAAATGCCGGCAGATCCTTGCAGTCTCTCTCCCACTGTTTTTCCGTATAACCTTTTATCAGCTTTTCGTACACATCCCTGCCCACGAGTGAAAGTGCCTGCTCTTCAAGGTTTTTGGGCTCTGTGATATTTAAATCCTTTATCTGGGCGGCGATTATATCCTTTGCTTCCTGCGGTGTTTTTATATTCCACATCCTGGAAAAGGTGTTCATATTAAAGGGAAGGTTATAGAGTTCATCCTTATATACCGCTACCGGGGAATTAATGTAATTATTAAATTCGGCAAACTCGTTTACATAATCCCATATTTTCTTATCCGAAGTATGGAAGATATGTGCTCCGTATTTATGCACATTTATTCCGTCTGTTTCCTCGGTGTAAATATTGCCTCCTATGTGATCTCTTTTATCTATCACCAGAACCTTTTTGCCTTTTTTTACAGCCTCATGCGCAAAAACAGCTCCGTAGAGCCCCGCGCCCACTACCATGTAATCGTATTTCATTTATAATCTCCTCTTATTCGTAATCCAGGTATTTATCCATATTTTCATGGAGGTCTTTTAAATATGACTTCATCTCACCCTTGAGATTTTCATCCCTTAGGGCAAACTCTATATTAGCCTGTAAAAATCCCATCTTAGAGCCGACATCATATCTTTTGCCCTTGAAATTATATGCATACATAGGGCTTTCGGCCGCCAGACGCTTTAAGGCATCTGTGAGCTGGATTTCTCCGCCTTTTCCTTCTTTCTGGGTTTCAAGATAGTCAAATATCTCCGGTGTTATTATGTATCGTCCAAGTACTGCCACATTGGACGGTGCCTCATCCTTCGGCGGCTTTTCGACCATATCATCTACCTTGTATACCCTCTCGGACTCCTGGGTGCCGGAAATAATACCGTATTTGGAAACATTATTCCAGTCTACCGTCTGTACTCCGAGAACGCTTGAGCCCTTTTTTTCAAAGATTTCCATCATCTGGCCTATGGCAGGCTGTTTGGACACCACAACATCATCACCCAAAAGCACGGCAAACGGCTCTCCGGCTATAAACTGTTTGGCTTTTAAGACAGCGTGTCCGAGTCCTTTGGGTTCCTGCTGTCTGACATAGTAAATATTTGTCATTCCGGCAATCTTTTTAACCATTTCAAGCTCTGCCGTTTTACCGTTTTTCTCAAGTTCCATTTCGAGCTCTACCGAGCGGTCAAAATGATCTTCAATGGAGCGTTTACCGCGTCCGGTAATAATTATAATATCTTCAATTCCGGCATCTACCGCCTCTTTAATAATATACTGTATCGTAGGTGTGTCTACTATAGGCAGCATTTCCTTCGGCTGTGCCTTAGTAGCCGGCAAAAATCTGGTACCGAGTCCCGCTGCCGGTATTATTGCTTTCTTTACTTTCATTATCCCTCCCGATTTATAATTAGATTTTTCTTTATTATTCTACCACGAAGCAGCAAGGAAAGCGAGAGAAAAACCCTTGTTTCTTTATTCGCGATATGTTATAATCTCTTTGTTTTTTAAGCGCAGACTGTTAAGCAGATTGCGTTTATGAGCAGATAACAAAGCGGATTGCGAATGTCCACTTTAAATTATAATTGATAAGGAGATTAAAAATGAGTCAGGAGAAAGTCGACCGCTATAAAGCAAGAAAAGCCAACAGAAAAAAAGATATGGCTCTTCAGAAAGTTAAATACCGTCTTTCAATCGCAGTCACAACTCTTTGTGCCATTGCTATAGTCGGTTACATAGGATATTCGGCATATGATACAATTTCATCCAATCAGACTGTTGAAAGAACCGAAGTAAATGTTGATTCAATCACTAATTATTTAAGTACAGTTGACGCATAGAAATGAGCTGCCTTATATGGGCAGCTCATTTTCTAAGCACTCCTCTTCTTATATAGCTATACGCGCTCACAATCTCTTCCGGCGTAGCCTCCTGTCTCGTATACAGCCAGAACTTCAGATAGGATATAAAAGCCGAAGCCTCGCAACTTGCCACTACATAAGGCGTAAGTGCAGGGTTGTCCGGCCACTTATCGGTTCCGCCATACTCTACCATATATCCCTGGATATACATTACCAGCTTTTCCTTAAGCACTTCTTCAAAACTGTTTTGTCCCGTGATAAGAAAGACCTTTTCATAATAAGGTTTATCCTCCATAAGTCTTTCAACAATGTATAATACCCCGCTTTCGACTCCCAGTTTTTCACACGCTTCAAGGGCTCCGTCAATAATTTCGGTCTGCATAAGGTATTCCATCACATCATACTTGTCCCTGTAATAATTGTAGAATGTCGGTCTGATTATTCCCGCCTCG
>CAJOOU010000096.1 GCA_905236735.1 uncultured Eubacterium sp.
ATAATTTCGGTCTGCATAAGGTATTCCATCACATCATACTTGTCCCTGTAATAATTGTAGAATGTCGGTCTGATTATTCCCGCCTCGTCGGATATCATTTTAATGGTAAGCTTTTCAAAGGATTTTCTTTTCACAAGTTCCTTAAAACTCTCGGCTATAAGGCGTTTTGTAAGGTCTTTCTTCTGCTGCATAAGTCACCTCTATACAAGCACAAAGTATCTGACCACAACATCAATACTTGCAGCCAGAAGGAAACACGCGCCCAGAAAAAGCACCTTGGGTTTTTGCTCGGCTCCGAGCCTGTAGCCGGTAAAGAGCCCTCCTATAACAAACAGGACGGTAATCACCTCGAGTATAATACTCTCCCACAAAAGCTCAGCTCCCAAAAATCCCATGCCTACCCCGGCAACAAAGGCATCTATACTTACTATTATCGCCGTAAAAAACACCTTTCTGAAATTGATTTCATGTACGCTTTCAAATACCGGTTTACCGTTAAATGCCTTGTAAAACATAAATGCCGAAAGGCAGAAAAACATTATCGTCGAAACTATTGTCCACAGCACACTGATTCCATGAGCTGTGTTGTAAAAAAACGGTATTCTCGAAAACAGATCTCCCGCAACAAGGGCAAGCATCTGCCAAAGGCTGAAGATTGCGCATATTATCACAAGCTTTGTTTTTTCAATTTTAGCCAGCATGGCTCCTTCGACGAGTGCTACCGCAAACACATCGAAGGAAAGACCTATGGCTATTAAAAATACTACAATAATATTCATTATTACCTCGTTTACCTGCTCAGGCACAAAAAGCCGCTGCTAAGGTTTATATACTCATCGCCGTACCGTAGACATTCCTGTTTGTCGTCTGTATGGTGCCCGGCTTTTTGCAGTCTCCAATCATATAGAACTCATCTGCCATATTGTAGAACGAAAGAGCCTCATCGGTTTTGGGTCTCATTCCTACCGAAAGGATTACCGAGTCCGCATCAAGAATAATTTCCCTGCCCTCTTTGGTTATACAGGTCACGCTCTTTTCCCCGATTTCCTTTGCAGATACTTCGAGAATATACTTAAATGTCGGTATCTTTTCCCATGCAGCCTTAAACATTGAGCGATAATGCATAAATGTGGTATCTGCCGCAAGTTCATCCCTCATCTCAACAACGGTGACATTTTTGCCCATATTTGCGAGGAACATACCTGTTTCCGTACCTACTTCTCCTCCACCTATAACGACAACATTCTGCCCGATTTTTTCAGAATGCATTATAGCATCTGTTGCGACAGTCACATGGCTTCTGTCAGCTCCCGGTATTTTCGGAATAACAGGCTCTGCTCCGACAGCCGCTACAACAGCATCATACTTGTCTTTTATCATATCCGGAGTCGCTTTTGTACCAAGTATCACCTCAATACCCTTTTTTTCGACCTGATGAATCAGATAGTCCTTGTAGTCTTTGAGGGTCCACTTAAAATCTATATAATCCGCATGTTTTATAGCGCCTCCGAGTTTATCCTCTGCCTCGAATATTGTGACCTTATGGCCTCTGTCAGACAGATAAAGAGCCATCCTCATGCCGCCCGGACCTCCGCCTATTATGGCTATCTTCTTTTCTCTTTCCGGTTCTACACAAAGATACCTGTCCACCGCCTCAAATCCAAACCTTGGATTAACAGAACATACTGTTGTCATGATGTCCCTCTTGCCTCTTCCGTGGCATTTGTTGCAGCGAAGACATGGCACTATATCATCCTTTCTGCCCTGAAGCAAAAGCTCGCCGTAGTTCGGATTGGATATCCATGAACGCGCCATCGCCACAAGGTCAAGTTTTCCGTCCGCTATTGCCTTGTCTGCGATATCAGGGTCAAAATATCCGCCTACATTTGATACCAGAAAATCAAGACCTGCTGCCTTTATCTTTCCTGCCATCTCCAAAAAAGGAGTAGGATTAAGTTCAAAAGGAATAGGATGATTGGGGTCTCCTTCCGCACTTCTTACCTGAACTATATCAACATAAGGCTCTGCCATTTTGAGAAACTCAAGTCCTTCCTCCATGGTATAGCCGCCGGGAATCTCCTCTCCGGAGAACTGGATTTCTATAAGCATATCATTACCACAGACCTTTTTAATCTCATCAAGCATCATTAGCGCAAACTTTGCTCTGGATTCCAAAGACTGCCCTCCGAAATCATCGGTTCTTTTATTTGTAAGCGGAGAAAGAAGCTGTCCCGGTACCTGTGCTCTGTAGCTCATATGTATGGTGACCGCGTCAAAGCCCAGCTTTTTGTAAAGTGCAGTCCTCTGTCCGTAGCTCTTTGCGATTTTCACGAGCACATCCCTCGGAACATCATCTCCTATAGTCGGATTCATCATAGCTGTAGCTCCGAGTTTTTCGGCATTTCTCGGTGATGCATCCACATATTCCACAGTGCCGTCTTCGTTCTCATATCTGTATATTCTGTTTGCGGAAAAGAGCGAGCCGCTTACTATTGAGCCTACGGCATGCATAGCTTCTACCATCTCTATCATATAATTCTGACATCTGGCGTCCCTCATATCAAAATCCGGAAAATGTGCCATATCAAGATTATCCGGCATAGGCGGTGTACAAGGCGAGTCTTCTACTCCTGCCATAGTAATAAAAGCCGCACCCGTTCGCGCTCTCCCCACAAAATGCGCTATTGTCGCATCTGCCGGATATTTTTCCGGTCCCTGCGAAAAATGCGGCAGGGAGTTGGATGACTGCATCCTGTTTTTAAGTACAAATCTGCCCACCTTTATCGGGCTGAATAAATGTGAATAAGCATTACTCATCAGTTAAAACCTCCTAAAATTTCCCTAAATTACTAATAGTATACTACAACATTTTGTCCTATCAACAATTATTTAATATTTTTGTAACATATTACCCTGACTTGTTTTATCTCAGCCGTGACCCCGACCGGGACAAACAAGGCCGGCGCATTGGTTGTTTTATGCGCCGGCCCTCTCATTATTATTTTATTTCATTTTCATCAGTCGAATCTGCTTCGTTTTTTTCGTCTGCACCTTCCGCATCTATAGTTTCGGCTTCAGCCGTATCTGCCGCCTCCGTATCCGAAGTATCCGCTTTATCCTCATCGCCTTCATCTTCAGGCTCAGGCAATCCCTTAAGCCTTCTGAATATTTTCATAAATTCCTTGCCTGTAATCGTCTCTTTTTCATAAAGGAAATCAGCAATTTCTTTATGTACATCCTCATTTTCGGAAAGCAGTTTTTTGGCTTCTTCATAACTTTCCGCAAGAAGCTTTTTAACCTCTTCGTCTATCTCTGCAGCCGTAGCATCCCCGCAGTTAAGCACCGCTCTTCCGTCAAGGTATTTGCTTTCCACAGACTCTAATGACATCAGACCGAACTTTTCAGACATACCGTACTGGGTAATCATTGCCCTCGCAATCTTGGTAGCCTTTTCTATATCATTGGATGCTCCGGTAGTCACCGAATCAAAATGCAGTTCCTCTGCTGCCCGTCCGCCCATGTAAGTAACAAGCTGGGCTTTGAGTTCATCCTTTGTCATAAGATATTTTTCTTCTTCCGGTACCTGCATTACATATCCGAGTGCTCCCATTGTACGCGGCACTATGGTTATTTTCTGCACAGGTTCGGTATTTTTCTGAAGCGCCGTGACAAGAGCATGTC
Source organism: uncultured Eubacterium sp. (assembly GCA_905236735.1). Classification (GTDB taxonomy): domain Bacteria; phylum Bacillota; class Clostridia; order Lachnospirales; family Lachnospiraceae; genus RUG14243. The sequence goes on from CAJOOU010000096.1 coordinate 3,682, forward strand.
CGACCTCGTGGTATGCCACTATCTTCTTTTCTTCAGGTCCTAAAATCCTGTCCTTTTTCTCCTTACCTGCAATTACCACTTCCACAGATTCAAACAAATCCGCCTGACTGACTGATTTTCTCCCCTGTTTAACAGCAAGTATCGCAGCCTCATTTATGATATTGGCAAGATCAGAGCCGACCGCTCCCGATGTAGCAAGAGCTATATCCTCCAGATCCACGGTATCATCCATAAGTACATCCTTTGAATGTACCTTAAGCACATCTATTCTGCCCTTTAAATCAGGCTTGTCCACTATTATTCTCCTGTCGAATCGTCCCGGACGAAGCAGGGCTTTATCAAGCACTTCCGGCCTGTTCGTAGCGGCCAAAAGGAAAAGTCCTTTGGATGTATCAAATCCGTCCATTTCAGCAAGAAGCTGATTCAAGGTCTGTTCCCTCTCATCATTGCCCCCGTATCTGGTATCACGGCTCTTTCCTATAGCATCTATCTCGTCTATGAAAATAATACACGGCGCCTGTTTCTGCGCCTCTTTGAAAAGGTCTCTTACTCTTGATGCACCCACGCCGACGAACATTTCGACAAAGTCAGAACCCGCCAGCGAGAAAAACGGTACATGAGCCTCGCCGGCTACCGCCTTTGCAAGAAGAGTTTTACCGGTACCCGGAGGTCCAACCAAAAGTGCACCCTTGGGAAGCTTTGCTCCTATACTCAGATATTTCTTCGGGTCATGTATAAAATCCACAACCTCCTGAAGGGATTCTTTGGCTTCGTCCTGTCCGGCAACATCTTTAAATGTAACACCTGTTTCCTTTTGTACATATACCTTTGCCGTTGTCTTGCCGACGCCCATAATGCCGCCGCCCGAGCGTCTCATAAACAAAAACAAAAGTCCCCATACAAGAACCAGCGGAAGTACTATACTCAGTATATTGTATATAACCGCCGCCGTTGTGTCAGGTATGATTGCCTTTACATCGACATCATGTTCTTCGAGTCTCTCCAAAAGAGTATCATCTGCAAGTCTGCCTGTATAATACTCTACCTTTACCGCATCTTCATCTTCGGTTTTGGGTGTGATATTAATCTGATATGATTCAATTTCAACGCTTTCAACCTCACCATTGTCCACCATTTCGAGAAATTCTGTATATGATATCTCCTTAGATGATGCGCCCATCAGCTTTGAGGTAAACATGCTGCTGAAAAAAAGTGCCACAAGTGAAGCAAGGAGAAGCAGCATTATTGTCTGGCCGCCGCCCGAGCGTCTGCCTCCGCCTTCTCCGCCGCTCTGGCCTTTTTGCTGCCTTCCGTTATCATTGTCGTAACTCATAGTACCTCCGATATACTGTTAAATTTGGTCGCCACAGCGACCTGCATAGGTTTAATTATAAGATTGCAGGCAATATAAATCAACAAAAGATTCTCGTAAAAATATAAATTTTTTCTAAAATTCCCTTTACTTTTTTCCTATAAGATGGTAGATTTATTTTTTTCGTTGATATACAATAATAACTGTATGTGTAAAAATAATTTTGGAGGAATATCATGGCAGTAAAATATGTATTTGTTACAGGCGGAGTTGTATCCGGACTTGGAAAGGGAATTACGGCGGCATCCTTAGGTCGTCTCTTAAAAGCGAGAGGCTATAAGGTAACAATGCAGAAATTTGACCCGTATATAAACATTGACCCCGGTACAATGAATCCGGTACAGCACGGCGAGGTATTTGTAACAGATGACGGTACCGAAACAGACCTCGACCTCGGACATTACGAAAGATTTATAGACGAAAGTCTTGACAAGAATTCAAATGTCACCACAGGAAAGGTCTACTGGTCGGTGCTTCAGAAAGAGCGCCGCGGCGACTACGGCGGAGGTACTGTACAGGTTATTCCCCATATTACAAACGAGATAAAGAGTCGTTTCTACCGCAACTATACTACGGAAGAAACACAGATAGCCATAATAGAGGTCGGAGGAACGGTCGGAGACATCGAAAGCCAGCCCTTCCTTGAGTCTATCAGACAATTCCAGCATGATGTGGGACACGAAAATGCCATCCTTATCCATGTAACCCTCATTCCGTACCTCAAGGCTTCCGGAGAAATGAAAACCAAACCCACACAGGCTTCGGTAAAAGAACTTCAAGGCATGGGTATTACACCGGATATTATCGTCTGCAGAAGCGAGCTTCCGTTAGACCAGGGCATAAAAGACAAAATCGCTCTCTTTTGTAATGTACCTAACTCTCATGTCCTGCAGAACCTTGATGTCGACTATCTATATGAGGCTCCTTTGGCAATGGAAAAAGAGCGCCTCGCTCAGGTAGCCTGCGAATGTCTCCATCTGGATTGTCCGGAACCGGATCTTAAGGAATGGACAGCAATGGTTGAGGCTCTTAAGAATCCAAACAAAGAGGTAAACATCGCCCTTGTCGGAAAATATATTTCCCTCCACGATGCTTACATAAGCGTTGTAGAGGCTTTAAAACACGGCGGTATAGCCGAAAGAGCCGTAGTAAACATCAAATGGGTTGATTCGGAAAAGGTTGATGATGAAAATGCCTCAGAAGTATTTGCAGACATACAAGGCATCCTCGTACCGGGCGGATTCGGCGACAGAGGAATCGAAGGAAAGATTTCTGCCATTAAATATGCCAGAGAAAACAACATTCCCTTCCTTGGATTGTGCCTCGGTATGCAGATGGCAATTGTTGAATTTGCAAGAAATGTTATCGGATACAACGATGCTCACTCTATTGAGCTTGCTCCGGATACAACTCATCCGGTTATCGACCTTATGCCTGACCAGAACGGCGTGGAAGATATAGGCGGCACCTTAAGACTCGGTTCTTACCCTTGTGTCCTTGATAAGTCATCAAAGGCTTATGAGCTTTACGGCGACGAAACAATATACGAAAGGCACCGCCACCGTTATGAAGTAAACAACGATTACAGAAATGTCCTTACCCAAAACGGTATGATGCTTTCCGGTATATCTCCGGACGGAAGAATCGTTGAAATGATCGAACTTCCAAGCCATCCGTGGTTTATTGCCACTCAGGCACATCCTGAGCTTAAAAGCAGACCAAACCGTCCGCATCCTCTTTTCAGAGGCTTTGTGGAAGCAGCCTGCAAAAGATTATAGAGCCCGATAATATAAAAGCTCCCCGAGGCACACCCCCGGGGAGCTTTATTATATTTTTTCTTATACTTTAAATACATTTATAAGATCTTCTATTCTTACCGAAGAATCCGATACAACCGTCGCACTCGAATCCACTCCTCTTGAGTTTGCCGCAACCTGCTCTGCTCCCTGAGCAAGCACAGCTGCCGTCGAGCTTACTTCCTGTGAACTTGCGGACTGTTCTTCGGAAATAGCTGCCATCGATGTGGCAATCTCGTTTACTCCGCTTATCTGCTCAATCATATCATCAACAATATTACTGGTCTGATCAAGGCTGTTAAAAATGTTTTCAAATGTTGTGCCGGCGATATTAACCGATTCCATGTTGCTGTTTATCTCTTCCATATTTGACTCGGCCTTTTCAGCCAGATCGGCTATCTGATGCGTTATTTCGCTGATAATCTCCGAAATCTGTCTTGTTGACTCGGCACTGTTATTTGCAAGAGCTCCGATTTCATCGGCAACTACAGCAAATCCTTTTCCCGCTTCTCCGGCGCGGGCAGCCTCTATGGAAGCATTAAGCGACAGCAGGTTGGTCTGGCTGGAAATCGAATTAATCATATCCACAATGGTATCTATCTGTTTAGCCGATGCATCTACCACACTTACGACCTCGTTCATCTCCGCCATCGACTGTGCGATACCCGTCATTCCCTGCTGAACTATCTGCAGATCACGCTGTCCGTCCCTTGCTTTGGAAACGAGGTGTTCCATGGTTTCCTTTGTCTTTTCGCTGTGTTCCGTCAAATCGCTTACCTGCTGGGCCAAGGTGGTGGCATTTTCCGCAAGGTCTTCAACCGCATACGACATATCGTTCATTGTATTTTGAATCTGCTGCATAGCTCCGGCCTGCTCGTCTGCTCTCTCATTCAGTTCACCGGATACCTGCTTGCTGTTTGAAGCCTCCTCGGAAAGCTGCGTCGTCATATTCTTTATTTCGGAAAGAGTTTCTCTCATCTTGCCCACATAGTCATGCATATGATTGTTCATGACTCCTATTTCATTGCTGCCGCCTTCCGGAATTTCAACAGTAAAGTCGCCGTTTGCAATACGGGTAATACTTTCTGTAAGACCTTTTACCGGTTTTGCTATAAGTGTATTGATAACCTTTAGCAGAACAACAACCATAGCGCAAACAATTACCGCTGCGATTATTACCGCGATTAAAATAAATCTGCGAAGCTGCCTGAGCACATCTGCTTTATTTACATATGAAACAAGTGTCCAGTTGGTACCGTCAACATTATCCAGCGATACATAATAATCCGCGCTGCCGTTTTTAATGGTGACAACATCTTCTCCGCCTCCTGATGTTACCACAGAAACAACAGACTGAAGGAAGGCATCATCCGTGTGCTCGGATGCATCCGTTCCGACATAATCAGGATTTACCGAAGCTATTATAGAGCTGTCGTCCAAAAGCATACTCTCGCCCGTACCCGCCGGTGTATAGGCGCTTACAGACTCAGATATGCCGGCAAGTACTATATCCACCGACAAAGTTCCGCTCCTGCCGTCCTTTAGTAAAACCTCTCTTGAACCGCATACTACCATATTTCCTGTCGTAAGGTCCAAAGACGGGTCTCCAAGTACCATCTCCGACTGCCCCTGGCCGTTGGTATACCATGCTCTTGTCGTAGGGTCATAATCAGCATCGGGCACCCATCCTGAGCCGTCTATAAATCCCTTGTTTGAAAATCCGACATATACATCGGTTACAACATCCGAATACTCTGACATAGAAAGTGCAAGCAGGTTGCAAATCTCCGTATCGCTCGAATAATCCGAGTTTTCGAGTATATCCGCCACTCCGTCATAATATTTAACAATGCCTTCCATCATCTGCGATATATCGGCGGCATTTGCTCTTGACTCCTGATGAAGTCCGTTTGTAGCTTCGCTTTCTATTACGTTCTTTGCCTGAAGTGCCAGGATTAGGGTAACAATTGCAATAGCCACGATTACCATCGGAATAAGAAAGCTCAAAAGCTCTATGCTAATGTGAGCGTTTGTAGATTTTCCGGATGTGCGTTTAACATTTTCTTTTGTTTTGCTCATAGGCGTTCCTCCGCTAATAAAACCAAATTATACAATATTTTTGTATTGGATTGATTAACATTTTATCACGGTTTCTGTGTAATATCAACGCATTTCAGAATATTTATCGTCTTTTTTATCATAATTAGAATTTTCTGTATAAATAGCGTTTTTTTACAGGTAAAAAAAGAACTTTCCGTAAATACGGAAAGTTCTTTAAATAACAATCTTAAGCTTCCTGTGAAATAATCTCTTTCTTGTTGTAAGAGCCACAGTTCTTGCATACGCGATGAGGAATCATAAGCTCGCCGCATTTGCTGCACTTAACAAGTGTAGGAGCTGACATCTTCCAGTTAGCTCTTCTCTTATCTCTTCTTCCCTTAGAAGACTTATTCTTCGGACAAATTGACATTCGTTTACACCTCCTTATATCAGAGTATCTATATTGCTCCGTTGCCGTATCCTGCCGGCAACTGTTTTCTCACACTCTGTCTATTATACAGACAGGGCAGGCTGTTGTCAATATATTTTTATAACTTTATACAGACCTCCCCGCGGGTTTTATGTACCTCTAATTATCACTGATATTGGCTCTGCTAAGGTTCCTGAACTGCGTATACTGAGGCAGCCATGTAAGGTTAACCGTACCTACCGGGCCGTTACGCTGTTTAGCTATGATGACTTCTGCCACATTTTTGTTTTCGGTGTCTTTTTTGTAGTAATCCTCCCTGTAAAGAAACATTACCACATCCGCATCCTGCTCTATGGCTCCCGACTCTCTCAGGTCTGAAAGCATC
>CAJOOU010000097.1 GCA_905236735.1 uncultured Eubacterium sp.
ACACCCCGTTCCCATATCGGCAGCACCTATAATAAGATTATACATGCCCTCGTCTCCGAGTCTGATTGTCGCAGAGCCCACATCGCATCCTGATATTCCCGAGCCCTGCATAGCCATAGCAATTCCTGCCGAGCGTACCTTACCGTTTCCCATATCCCTGACCGGATATTTGTTTTTCCAGTCAAACATCTCCATACATTTTTTCAGGCAGAGATCCGGCACCCCCGCATTAAGGGTTTCCCCATAATATGCAGGCATAACCATTCCCTCTTTTACGAGATTTTTAAGCCTTAGTTCCACCGGATCGATATTCAGTTTTTCCGCAAGTTCATTTACAGCAGATTCTACTGCAAAAAAACCCTGCGTAGCCCCATATCCTCTATAGGCACCTGCCGCCTGCAGATTTGTATATACCACATCATAGGCAAATCTGTATGCTTCAAGTCCTCCTGTATAAAGAGGTATGGATTTATGTCCCGAAAGACCGACAGTTGTTGGTCCGTGTTCGCCGTAAGCTCCCGTATTTGACAGGGTATAAACATCCAGAGCCCTGATTTTTCCTTCTTTGGATGCGCCCAGCTTTACCCTGACTTCCATCTCATGTCTTGGAGAAGAAGCAATCTGCGATTCCTCTCTTGTATATATCATTTTAGCCGGTTTTTTTGTCATCCATGTAACAAAGGCCGGATAAATTTCCGATACTACTGACTGTTTTGCTCCAAATCCTCCACCTATCCTTGGTTTTTCCACATGAACCATTGATTTGGGTATACACAGGGCATTGGCAATTATTCTTCTGCAATGAAATACAATCTGGGTTGAACTTATCACATGAAGCCGTCCATATCTGTCAATTTCGGTGTATGAACGGAAGGTCTCCATCATTGTCTGATTAGCCGCCTTAACATGCCATGTGTGCTCTATTACTTCATCACAGCTTTTAAATATTTCTTCAACATCTCCGTCCGAACACACCTCTGTTGCACAAAGGTTTCTCTTATTATCGGCTCCGACAGGCGAAAGCGACATCCAATTGTCTTCCGGGTGCACTAGTATCTTTGCATCCTTCGCTTTTTCAAAATCAAGGACTGCCTCCAGCACTTCATACTTTACTTTTATGAGCCCGACAGCCCGCTCTACCGCCTCTTCGGTTTCTCCTGCCACTATAGCCACAGGATCTCCGACCATCCTAAGTCGTCTGTCAAGAATCTGCCTGTCATAAGGTGACGGCTCCGGATATGTCTGTCCCGCTGTCGTAAATCTTTCCTGCGGCACATCCTTATAGGTATATATAGCCTCTATCCCCGGCACTTTAAGGGCTGTATCGATATTTATATCTTCTATCAGCGCATGGGCATGAGGACTTCTTAAGACTTTTACCGTAAGAGCTCCCCTCGGTACTATATCGTCCGTGTATACGGGTTTACCCAAAAGTACCTGCATGGCATCTTTTTTCCTGATAGGTTTTCCTACTGTTTTAAGCTCCGAATTATTCATTACCTGCCTGCCTTTTCTCTGTTATCCAAAAATTTCCTTATCCCTCTGAGTTGTCCCTCGTATCCTGAACATCTGCAGAGATTTCCGGCCAGATATCCTTTTATTTCCTCATCATCCGGATTGGGATTTTCACGCAGGAGAGCGATTGTACACATTACAAATCCGGGATTACAAAACCCGCACTGCTCTGCTCCTTCATCAGCAATAAAGGTAACAAACTCTTCAGCCTCTTCCTGAAGTCCTTCAAGTGTATATATTTTTGAACCGTCAGCTCTCGCAGCAAGAATACTGCACGAAAGCACAGGTTTATCATTCATTATTACAGTACAAAGACCGCAGTTTGATGTCTCACATCCCCTTTTTACGGAGAGACATCCTTCGCTGCGCAGATAATCAATCAACAAAAGATCCGGAGCAATTTCCGATGTTTTTTCTTTTCCGTTAATCGTCAGTTTTATCTTCATTTACTGCCTCCCTCTATTTTATTTAAGCATCTTTTAACAAGAACCGAGGCCACTTTTCTCCTATATTGTTCTCCAGCTCTTATATTGCTTCCAAATCTTAATTTTGTAATGCCGGTTTCCCACTCATCATCTACCCTGAAAGACTCGGCAAGATACGGCCTTGCCCCAACAGAAGCAAAAATACCGTCTTTTCTTTTACACACAGAGCATGCTACCACCGGAAAATCCGTTGCCGAATTTCTCTGCGAAAGATATACAGTATTTTCTATATTTTTAGGAATAATTACCTCCGTAATTATATCCCTGTAATTTCTCGGAAATCCCCTGAATTCATCTAAAGACCTTACTCCGCCTTTATGCAGTCTGATTTTGGCCCCCATGGACAAAAGCAGGGTATAGACATCGGAAAATCCGAATCTGCCAAAAATACTTCCTCCCAATGTTGCGCTGTTTCTAAACTGTACACCTACTATGCCTCCAAGGGCATCCTTAAAGCAGGTTCCGTATTCTTTTTCCAGATTAGGGCTGATTTCTATATCACGAAGAGAAGTCATTGCGCCAATTTTAAAACTTTCTTCATCTTCCCTTATATAGTCAAGCCCAAGTCCTCTCAAATCCACCGCCGTATTATATCTCTTTTTTTTCATCTTAATCCAAAGCATACCCCCCACTGCAACATTTGATTTTTTTTGCGTAAGTTCGTATGCTTCTTCTACCGTCTTTGGACAGACATATTCTTTAAACCTTATCATCCGCATTATAGTGTGCACTTACAATCTCAAGCACACTTCCTCCTATATTTCTCGCCTTGTCTGAAATAGTAAAACAGTTTTCTTTTTCCGCCTCTCTCGGGTCTATATCAGCTATCTTAAGTCCTGCTTTAACATAATATCCATCCCTTATGATTCCTCGTAATACTCCCGATATGGTTGCATCTATATCTATGATTTCGCCACCGGAGGTTTCAACCTGTGCAATTATATCACCTTTTTTTACAATGTCACCTATATCGGCAATGTTTTTTATATTTCCTTCTGCCGGTGAATGTATAACTCTTTCTTTTCCTATTCCCTTTATTTCTCCCGGTACACCGGTATCTGCTAATGCGCTGCCTTCTGTAATTATTCTTCCGAGATTATGTCCTCTCATCGTCTCAATACAGTAATCTGCATCTTTTCCCGCATAAAATCCGGGACCGAGCCCAATCACTACCTCGGCCATCCCCTTGAATGTCCCTAGATTTTTCTTTGCCAATATAGCGTCTATTACGATTTCCGGTCTCAGTTTGCTGATAATTTCACCAACCGGGTCACAGCAAACCGGTATCATTCCGCCTTTCCACGCCGATTCCATTCCCTTTTCAAATTCCTTGGGATTTAGTTTTATGCCGATAACGCCTTCCACATAAACCATGCCTTCATACACAGCTTCACAAAACGCCACGCTTCTTCGTATCGCCGTTGGTTTTTCGCTTTCAAGTACCAGTATTTTTCTATATCCAGCCTTATACAGCCTGTGTATGACTCCGGACGCTATATCTCCGCCGCCTCTTACAATTATCAGTTCCTTCATTTCAGCTCCACATCTTCGGTAATATAATAGTTATATCCATTATTCCTGCAGTATGTCATTATTTCCTTTTTTAACTGATCGTCATCCGTATATTCAAGCAAATAAACATCACAGCTAAGTCCCTTTAAATATTCTTCAAAATACTCCCTGTCATCTTCATCACTTTTCTCCCCCGAAAGCGTAGTAAACACACATTCCTGATTTACTCCGTTTAGAATACTGCTTAAATCCCCGGTTTTTTTCTCATACTCCCTTACAAATACATCTCCTCCGTTAATAATAACGCCGGCAGATTCCGCTTTAAGCTTTTGTAAAATATTTACCGCTGCATTATAAACGCTTTCATATTTGTATTCGTAATATACATCAAGATTATCTACAAAAAATCCGTCAATTCCTTTCCTCATCAATTCTATCGACAATTTGTCCGTTATAAAAAACTGCCAGTCACTATCAGTTATGTCAACCCAGTATTCGCCTTCCCATCCGTCATATTCCTTAAGGCAGATGCCCTTATATTCATCGTAATAATCCCTGAACTCTTCAAGACTTCCTATATTTAAATAAGAGTAGACAATATGACCTTCTTTTTTAAGCTGAGTTATTTCTTCTTTTGTGAAATACTGCGCGTCGATAATAATTGTCTCATAATCGTCGAAATCATACTCATCCTCATCCGTGACTCCAATAAACACCCCGTATTCATTTTTAAATTCCACATCCGAAAGTGATAGATAAGCTTCGTAAATCAGGTGTCTGTTCACAAGACAGACATCAAAAATAATCATTACTATTGCAATAAAAAGTACAGCCTTCCATGTAAATCTCTTTTCCATTTCCTTTAATCCTCTTTATACGGGTCTATAGTTGCCGCCTTTCTTCGTCTTGCATCCTCCATGGCTGCATAGTGTTTGGCAGTAGTGTTTATATCTGAATGTCCTAAAACATCGGCAACAAGTCTTATATCTCCTGTCTGGTTATAAAGAGCCGTTCCGTAGGTGGAGCGCAGCTTATGCGGCGATATTTTTTTATTCGGTACCGCAATCTGCGAAAATTTTTTTACCATTACCTGCACCGACCTTATTGCTATCCTCTTTTTTCTGTTTGATAAAAACAAAGCCTTCTCATCATCATTTTCACAGTACAGCGGTCTTTCAAGCTCTATATAATCCTTAAGCGCCTCTGCTACATCATCATTAAAATACAGATAATGCTCCTTGCCGCCTTTTCTTACTACCAGAAGGGAATTCTCGTTAAAATTAATATCATCAATATCAAGACCCACACATTCCGAAACTCTTATTCCCGTATTTAACAAAAGCGTTATTATAGCAACATCCCTAAACTTTGTTTTCTGCAGGATTTTTGCCTGTCTTTCGCTTGATGCCGCAGAGTTTTCCACCGCCTCTAAAAATGTCTTTACCTCTGAGGCCGTCATCCTGATTATCACATGATCCCCGTCCCTGTATGCCTGTTTTATGGCTCCTGCCGTCGGGTCTCTGTCCATTTCCCCATGAACACATTCATATTTGAAAAACCCCCTGAGCGCAGACATCCTGCGTGCAATGCCTCTTGCCCCGTTCTGTCTTACCTGCTCACCGACAAAATCCACATTATCCGCATCCAGCCACTTCTGATACTCGTTTATGTCCTGAAATGTCAGATTTTCAAGATATTCTGATGGAATATCCTTTATCTCCATGTCTTTTACTCCGGGAGCAAACTCTCTTAAATATTCAAAGAATGTCATAAGATCGTATGCATATGAAACAGCCGTATTGGGATTCCTCTGTGCCTTTTCATCCAAAAAATCATAGGTATATCTCGGCAGCAGCATCTTTAAATCCCTGAGCTTTTCCCTGTATTTTTTTTGTTTTTCCTTATTATACTGTGAATCTCTGCCCATAATCTTTATACCTTAAATTTATCCTTTTCATAACTTAGTCTTACTTCCTGCGCAGTCTCCTCCATAGCTTTATCAAGCCCGGTCAGGGCCGCGAAGGGCGCAAACTGTGCCGCCCGGTCTCTCATACTCATTGGTGGATGGGTTTTTGACACAAAATGAGGCAAATCAATTATATCATCATATTTACTCACGCCTTATGTCCTCCGATTTGGTTGTTTCTTTCTATTGTCATGGCTCCTTCTTCAAAATTTGTTCCCTTTAAAATGGCGTTTTTCCCGTATTTTTCTTTTATTGCCAGCACGGCCTTTTGCATATTCTTTTCCCGTCGCCTTTTTTCTTCCTTGTCCTTTTTTTCCCTCTCAAGCTTCTCATAATCAGTGAAAAGATCCATCTGCGAAAAACCGCTTTCCTCCTGTTTAATTACATCCTTTTCCCTTTTTATATGGTTTGCTACAACAGTAACCCTTCGTATAAGAAGATCAGAATCAACAATACTGTCGTAAAGTTCCATCATCGCATCCATAATCAGCCGGGTAGAAGAAGTATATTCTCCCAGATTCCCGGTACCATGAGCATGTTTGGGTATCCTGCGTCCGTAATGATCCTTTACCGTTTCTCCTTTATAGGCTCCTGCCCTCTTGGGATCGGCAAGATTTTCTATATCATATCCCACCGTTAAAACAATCTGATTGCACACCAGTCCCTTATCCACAAGATCTAGGACCAGCAAGTCCGTCATTTCTCTTACGATTAGTCTCCCTTTTTCAGCCGTATACGGATTTTGCAGAACCTGTCCGCTGCTTATACTGTTATTCTCAGGCTCATAAGATTTCACATCCGAAATCCTGCATGGCTCATATCCCCAGGCGTGGTCTATCAGAAGCTCAGCATTTACTCCAAAGAGCCTGTATAAAAGTTCTTCATTATAAAACTCGTCCTCTTTTCCCAAAGAACATCTTGCCACATCTCCCATCGTATACATATCGTATTTCGCAAGCTTTTTGGCATACCCCTGTCCTACTCTCCAGAAATCCGTTATCGGTCTGTGATTCCACAAAAGCCGTCTGTAACTCATCTCGTCAAGTTCTGCTATCCTGACGCCGTTTTCATCCGCCTCGGTATGCTTTGCCACTATATCCATGGCAATTTTACACAGATACATATTAGTTCCAATACCTGCAGTTGCAGTAATTTGTGTATTTGTATAAACATCCTTTACTATTTTCTCCGTAAGTTCTCGCGGTGACATCTTATAGGTATTAAGATAATCCGTCACATCCAGAAAAACCTCATCTACAGAATAAATATGCATATCCTCATCAGCTACATATTTAAGATAAATATCGTAAATTTGAGTACTGTATTTCATATAGAGAGCCATCCTGGGTGGAGCAACAATATAATCAAGCTCAAGAGCCGGATTTTCATCCAATTCTCTGGCCGAATATGAGCTCCCAACAGTACCTGCATTATTTTTCCTTCTTGAGTTTATTTCCTTTACCTTCGATACAACCTCAAACAGCCTTGCTCTTCCGGATATGCCGTAACTTTTAAGAGAAGGTGATACCGCCAGACATATTGTTTTTTCGGTTCTTGTTGGGTCTGCGACTACAAGGTTTGTATCAAGCGGGTCGAGATTCCTTTCCACACATTCTACGGACGCATAAAAAGATTTTAAATCTATCGCAATATAAGTGCGCTGTTTTTCGGTCACTAATATCCCTCCGGTTATCCGGCATAAAGAATCCCTTCAAACATTTCATATTCATCTATGCCGTTTATGCTGAAGCTGTAACTTTCCTCATCCTTTTCAATCTCCATCCTTATATACCTTCCGTCAGAAAGTTTAAATATCATATAACTTATTCCGTCAGTTGCGTAAGGATAAAGTTGTTCTCCGACTGTTAAAGTTTCCTTACTTTCATTTTTAAATGTGCTGTCTTCGGATATATCAACCTCAACCTCTTCTTTGAGAGTAATATATCGGTTCATATAGTCTTCTTCTCCGAACACATCAACATAATTTACAATATTGTATTCATCTGTATACGAAACCGGCATGCCGTCCTGACCTACATAGCACTCTCTGTATCCCGTATAGCTTCCAAGCACATCCAATTTGTTATATAAAATAAAATGTTCCGCATCAAGAATCATTCCTCCGTAAACCGCACCGGCCTCGCTGCAACCGGCATAAAACGGACCGCCCTCAACATCAGAAATATCAAATACTTCAAGGAAGTGATAGTCGTTGTCGCTTATTATGTCAGCATAGATATAATACTTACCTTCTGCATTTTCCACAATAAACGCCCTTGAAAACTCATTACTCTCATCTCTGAGCACCGTTCTTTCCGAACCGTTTACCGTTACAACCACCGAAAGTTCAAACGAATTGTCATTCTCATAGTCGTCTCCCGTCTCTATCCTGACCTTTTCATTTGTTCCGTCATTATCCAGATCCACCTCATAATCCTGATATGCGGAAATTTCTTTACACATCTGTACATCTTCTTTTATATATTCTTCCCTTATATTATTTCCATACTCATCATAAGGCAGGTCTACCACTATCATCCCCGCTGCATAGGGTGCAAGTTCATAAGGATTGAAACTTATCTCAAGGCCATCATTTGTAAATGTCCACACCAAATCATATGAATCGTCGTAGAAATATGCATATACTGTGTTTTCCCAGTCTTCATAGAGTTCTCCGTCAGCCTGGTAATCACTCTCATTTAAATAATCCCTTACCTCGCCGTAAAGTTCATCATAATCATTTACAACATCTTTTATATCCAGCTTTTGTCCGCTTTTGCTGTCATAGTTGTATCCGCTCAAAAGATAAGAAGGATGAGCTCCTCCCAGATACATATATGTACCCCTGTAAAAGCTAACGACAACTTCATCGGCTCTCTCAAAAATAACCCTGCTCTCATATGCCCACTCCTCATCATCCATGCCGTATTCTTCTGCCGACTCAAGCGCCGATTCGTACTCACTGTCCAGTGTGGCTTTTACATCAGCATTATAATTGTCAAATGCTGATTTTATATTGTCCCATCCATCATTTAAAACCGTCAGCCCCTCGGCCCAGTAATTAATCGTTGTCCCTTCATCTGATGAGTCATAGTTGTTCAAATAATAAGTAGGCTTTGCAACCACAAGTGTTTCTTCTGTTTCCGTTTCATCCTCCTGCGGTTCCTCCTCATCTTCTTCTACCGCATCGGAGCTCTCCTCATTACTGACCGGTGCTTCTTCCTGCTGCGTATTAGTGCATGCTGCAGCCATCAGCGCTGCGCTGCACATCAAGATCATTACAAGTTTCTTTTTCATCTTTCTACCTCCCCGTATGTCTCTTTTTTCAGTTCCTTATATAAATACCCGACTGTCCATGAAATATTATGACCGGTTACGACAGCCTTCAGTTTAACAGGCTCTATGTTTTTGTTTCTGTATCCTTTTAAAAAAACATCAAGCTTATCCCCCGAAAAGCCGCTTAGTATCATTATCTCTTCACTTATTTTTTCATCTTTTCCAATGGTTTTCTTTATATCAAGTCCCATAAGCGCGCCTATGGTTTCCCCTGTCTGCTCAGGTCTTATTTTCCTTACATCTGTCCCGAGTTCCCGACACAAAATTCTGATTTGCTTTTCTTTTTCTCTCTCGACATTATATAAAAATACTGTCTGCTTATTAATCATTTTCTCCATTTTTTTATTTTACTACAAAACACTGCATATTTCTTCTTTTTTTTGCATCCCGTAATTTTTTTTGTTATAATCTGATGATATGATTTGTGAAGGAGTAATGAAATGACAAAAAACAGATTATCAGTATTGGCAATACTTATTTTTATATTGTTTTTTATAACCGTTCCGGCTAATGCCGACACCCTTGACTTTGGCAGCTGCGGAGATAATGTAAACTGGTCTTACTCATCCGATGGCATCCTTACCCTTACCGGAAGCGGTTCAATAAACGATTATTCAGATGAGAATCCCTCCCCCTGGAGCACATATTCATCATATATAACCTCAATTGTAATAGACCCCTATATTACTTACATCCCCGAAGGATTATTTGACAAAATACCGGCACAGATATACGGCAGCAAGGGCTCTTATGTCGAAAGCTATGCCGCCACATACGGCTTTACCTTCGTCGAACGGGAAATATCAATAGAGACGGCTACAGTTACCCTGCCGAAAACAACCTACAGCTATAACAGTTCCAAAAGAAAACCTGCCCCAACTGTGGTCTATAACGGTGTAACCCTTACCAAAGGTACAGACTACACTGTTTCCTACACAAACAATAAATATCCCGGCACGGCTACAGTTACCGTTACGGGTATGGGATACTTTTCAGGAGGGACAAAGGCAACTTTTAAAATAAAGCTTTCTGCTCCATCTGTTAAAAGCCTTACCGAAACCAACAGGAAAATCAAGGTAAAATGGAGCAAAAACTCCTACGCTGACGGATATATAATTTACAGAAAACTGAGCACTTCTTCGTCCTGGACCAAGGTAAAAGTTATATCCTCATCATCCGTCACCTCATGGACAGACTCATCCGCCAAGACCTACGGCAAAAAGTACAAATACTGCGTAAAAGCATATATTAGCTTAAGTTCCTCAAATGCCTACAGTTCATACGGAGCCAGGGCCTCTGTCAAATATGCGCCTGCAGCTGTAAGTGTTACGGATATCATGCCTCTATCAGACTCATCTTTTAAAATCTCGTGGAAATCCGTTTCCGGTGCTGACGGTTATATAATATATCGCAGCACTTCCGGCGGATCATACAAGAGAATTAAGGTAAGCGCAGCGACCGGCACATTAAACTACACAGATACAGGGCTTTCCTATGGCAAAACCTACACCTATATGATAAAGGCATACTGGAAAAACGGTTCCAAAAAGCAGGCAGTCCTTTCTTCCGACGGCGTAAGAGAAAAACTTTCTTATTCATCCGGGACCAGCGGCGGATATATACTTTATTATGACGCAAACGGAGATTTGATTACCGATGTAAGCGGAATAATAGGCTCCCGCTCTTCTTATCTTATCAGGGTAAATAAACAGATGAATACAGTAACGGTTTATGCTGCGGATTCTGACGGAGACTACATTATCCCCGTGAAATCCTTCGTATGCTCTACCGGCAGCGCCACCCCACTCGGAACCTACTACACCCCTGCAAAGTACAGATGGAAAATCCTTGACCATGATGTTTGGGGACAGTGGTGCACAAGAATAACGACAGGAATACTTTTCCATTCTGTATGGTATTACAGTCAGGACGCCAAGACTTTAAGCGCAGTCCAGTTCAACAAGCTCGGGACAACAGCCTCTGCTGGATGTGTCAGACTGTGCTGCCGTGATGCAAAATGGATATATGATAATTGTTCGACAGGCACTAAGGTCATCATATACAACAGTTCCACCTCGGGTCCTCTCGGAAAACCCACAGCCCTTACAATAGCCTCATGGCACACATGGGATCCGACAGATCCGACAATGGCATACCTTTGCAAAAAATACGGCTGCCACTGCGAATAAGAAAAGAGGAAAGCTTCGGCTTTCCTCTTTTCTTTATATAGTTCCATCATTAATATCATCAAAAGCGATTCTGTAAAATTTAAAATTCGCCTTGCTAAATGAAGTATAATCATCAATAACAAGTTCTCCGATATCGGCAAGTTCGTCGCTTGTCGCATCATCCTTCCTTGTCCATGGTGCAACAAAGAAATCCATTCCGTCGTAATCCGCCGGCACCATCATATCATATATGTAATAATAAATATAATTTTCACTGTCATAGCTGCTCTCAGATGTTGTACTTCCATATATCACAGAACCGTCCTCAAGCTTTATGTGTGTGCCATCAGCAGGTATTTCCAGTCCCGAATACCTGTCAACCATACCCAGATTCCAGCTGCAGTTTAGTCCATTCTCCTCATATTCAAAAGGTATATATATTGCCACCCCAAGCTGTACCTCATTATATAGCTCATCATACTCCAGAATCTGACAATCAACAATCTGATACTTTAATGTACAGGCCGACCAGATTTCCGTATTATCATATCCTTCGGTTTCAAGCTCATATATTTCTCCAATTTCCAGGTCTTCAGTCACACCTATCTGATTAAAATAAGAATTAATCTCCTTACCGAAGCTCTCTATGCTGTCTCCAGATTCTTCCGTGCTGACCTCTTCCTTGTCAGAAACATATTTTGCTCCCATAAATGCCGCACCAAGAATCAGCACCATCATAAAAAATCCTAAAGTTATCATCGTTATTGTCTGTTTTTTCATATATATGCCTTCTTTTCTACATATTATACCGAATATACCGTTTTTACAGATCCGGAATTATATAACCGTCATCAAACACGAATTTCATTCCCTGCGCTTCAAGTTTTTCCATAACTCCTCTGGTCAGTTCACTGTCTATCACCGAACGACCTTCCATAAAATAATGCATTACCTCAAGCTCATCTTCTTTCAAATCTCTTGATTCAAAATTTGAAAATGATTTGCCTGACGGGCGTTTTACCGGCTCATCTTCTGCCCATCCTCCCTGTATTGCTGCGATAATCCATGCAACAACATTATCAATATCCGCACTTTGTTTTTGCAAAAGCTCGTACGCCGCCTTGACCTTGTCCATATCATATCCCGATGTTTCGGCTATACTTCGCAGATCCTTGACTTTCAATCTTTCATCTATATAATCAGCCAGATTGTCAATGAATTCATCTTTTTCATCTTCTGTGAGCTTTGTCTTCCTTGTTTTTTTCTCCTCCACAGTAACACCGCTGTTGCTTGCGGCTCCAAGAATTACCGTAAAATCAACCCCATAGACCTTCGCTCCTCTTCCGCTCTTTTTGGCCTCATACTCCACAGACATATCGGTTTTTTCGTTTATCTCGTTTGTAGCAACATCCAAAACCTTTCGCCTAAAGTCATACCATGTCTTGAATGTCTTTTCCGGAGACTTTTCAACCGCTTTATCAAAATCAGGGTCCTTTTTATTACTTAATTCCCTTCGGACAGAATCCAGTTCCGCATTTACGACTCCCATATCAAGCTTGAGCTCACTTAAGCTGAAGCTTATCAGAAAAGCATTGTCACTTTTCTTCTCACCCTTCGGATAATAAGCTTTACTTCGCAGAAGCTCATACAGTCTGAAACTGTATACTGATTTGAATTTCAGCATTGTAGTAAGTTCAAGTATCGTAAAATTATTTTGCAGATTGCTTATATACTTTTTTAGGTCAGAATTGTACTTTATTGTAAAGATTCCGTCTTTGTATTTAGCCTTATTAATAACCGATATATACTCAAACTCCCTCTTATCAGGATCAGTCATTCCTATGGTTCTGCTTGTCATGGCAAGAGCTACGGGTTCAAGCTGCTTGTAAAAACTGCCGGAATTTGCATCAAGGAGTTTTCTTAACTCCGATGCTTTTATCTCACAGATAAGCCCGCCTTCTTCCCCTGCATCAAAATATTCTTTCTTTTGAATCTTTTCCAGAGAAATTGCCATTATTTTGTTTTCCAATAAACTGGATTTATATTTTGCACCTATCAGAAAATTACTTTTGGAGTATCTGCTGTCTTTATATGCAATAACTTCCTTATTTTCACGCTCGGACATCTATCTCTCCCTACTCAATCCTCTACGGATCGTCCTTCAAATCTACATTTTGTCCTTTCAATTTCTCATTATGAACCCTATTTCCCTATATGTCAACAACTTTTTCTACATTTCATCCGTTGTTTTCTACATTTTGTCCTTCAATAATGTGTTTCTACATAACATCCGCTCTTTCTACAATTTGTCCGCTTCCTTGTTTTTCTACTTTATATCCGTAGTTTCTATCTTTTGTCCGTTAAATATTTCTACATTTCTGTCCGTCAAATATCGAACCGGTTAATATTTGTCTTTTATATCTTAAAAATAATTTTTGGTAATTTTTACCATATAAAAATGTAGATGTTTTCTACATTTTTATCCGTTAAAAAGAATGATTTTGGGTGTTTTTATGCATTTTTGTGCAATTTGACGGAAGATTTTGTAGGTGTATTCTACATTTTTATCCGGTAAACAATCTCTCCGTTTTTACTTGTTCTTCTACTTTTTTGTCCGTCAAATCCATCCACATCTTGTATTTACTGCATCTGATATTTTCTAAATATAGTTTTTTATCTCTTTTACCGTACAAAACTGTAGTACAGTCTTTATGATACCGGAATAAATCTTATCTTATGACCCATATGAACCGATTTTTATTCATAATCTACCTTTTTCTCCGCCAAAGATTATTATTTTCTACATTTATGTCCGTTAATAATTCCCCATCTACCTTTTTCTCCGCTAAACAGATAAAATTTCTACATTATGACCGCTTCTTTCTACTCAAAACACCTGTCCTATCTACTTGTACCACCTTCAAATCTTCGGTTTTTCTCTACACAAATATCTGATTCTTTCTACCTTTTCATCCTTAGCTTTCAACATTTTTATCCGCTGCATTATACATTTTGTCCGTTAAAAAAAACCGCTTAAGCCTTACTATTTAAGGTTTAAGCGGATACTAAATAACAAATTAAATATTATGTTGTTAAGTATATTAATAAACAACTTTGCGCAGCATTTAAATCAGTCCTTTGGAATATTCATTTATCAGGTAAGTCAAAAACACATACATTTTCATTCCACATTTTTGAGAAGATTTCTTTAAAAAGGTATTGTTTTCCTTTGTTATATTAAAAGTTGCTGATACATAGTCGCCATTTTGAGCTGTCGATTTGTTCTTTAGATTTTCAAGTACAAAGGCTCTTTCGGGAAATTCAGGATTTTTACTTTGCCAGTCCTTTTCATTGTCAATTATCCTGTTTATAAGCTCCAGCTTATTTGTACCCTGGTCTGCCACTAATAACTGAAAATTTAAGTAAGTTTCAGATTCTATTTTACAAGTCCATGATATTGTACTCGCAGCGGATATTTCTATTTGTTTACCTAATTTTCTCTTTGTTTTTGAAGCACTACCCTTTGTAGTTTTATTTGAAATAGATATTATTTCTTCTTTTATCTCTGATTTTTTTTCTTCGTTATTTTCAGATGGTATAGGTGCTTCTTTCTTAATTTCCACAATTTGGTTTACATCATTTCTATTAACAGAATCTTCTGCATCTTCGACAACTACCGGAAGGTCGTCAACCGGTGTTTCACGCTCGTCAATTGCTTTATTTGTCTGATAATTCTTTTCCTTTAACTTCCTGAGTGCGTCCCTCTTTGCTGATGACATTTATCTTCCCCCTTCAATCCTCTGCTCGATTTCCTTAATTACATTTCTATAGTCAACTGATGCGTTATTCCATCTTTCGTACTCATTAATACTCAGTCTTGCTGTTTTTGATTCTGATACAACGATTGATTTTCTGATTTTTGTATCGAAAAGTGATGTTCCAATTTCTGCTGCAATTTGCGAAAGCTCTTCGAGAGCAATCTGATGCATAGAAGTCTTTTCATATTTTGTCATTAATATTCCAAGAATTTTTGCATGGAACTGGGGCCATCTTTTGAATCTTGTCATATCTGTGTATACTTCACGGATACCTTCAATAGAACCGTCGTCGCATTCGGTAACCGGAATAATATAATCTGCAGCCAGGTATGTCATGTATAAAAGAGGGCTTCTGGCCGGTGCAGAATCTATAACAACAAAGTCATAATCGCTTCCTTCAAGTACATCGCCAAGCAAAAATACATCGTCGGGTTCGCCAAATTCTTTTGCAGAATCAGCCAGTTTTTTTGAGGCGGTAAGCAGGTCAAAGGTCTTAACATGCTGCACTGCATCTGAAAGAAGGAGCTCTGCATTTAGCACTTCATATATTCCGGGTGCATCGAGGTCGGCCTCATTATACATTGAAAAATTCCTCTGAGCATCCAAATCAATGGCAAGCGTCTTATATTTTTCCCCAAGAAGGTACGCCAGCTCGCTTGCCGTTGTTGTTTTGCCGACTCCTCCTTTTTGGTTTATTACAGCCAAAATCTTAGTCATTTTCAAATCTCCCAATTAATTACAATTCTCTTTTTGGGCGCCAAAACCGCTTGTTTAAAGGCTTTAGCCGCTCATTTTGTTATTATAACACAAATTAGATTAGATGTACATTTTAAATTAATAATTTTATTTAGATACAACAGAATTATTTTCTGATTTACTTAAATTAAATTAATAGTATTACTTGGGGAAAATATCTATTACAAATAAGATAGGTATAATAAGAAAAAAGAATAAATCAAACGAAATGTGCA
>CAJOOU010000098.1 GCA_905236735.1 uncultured Eubacterium sp.
TACCAATCTTAAATTCGGCACCGGAAGCTGCAGCATTCATATCTCAGCCGAAGAGTAGACTCTCGCTTTTGCAAGAGGATTGTGGTAGAATGAAGAAAGATTCTTTGGGCTAAGTCCCGGGATAACATACTTAATAAGGAATCTTTATATGAGGAGGTCAGACATATGAGGAATAAGATGACAGTATACCTTATGCAGGTAGACAGGGTTAAAGAATTTGTTGATGCAGCAAATAAGTTTGAAAGCGATGTTGATATAATGATGGGAAGATATATTGTAAACGCAAAATCCATCATGGGTGTTTTGTCGCTTGACTTATCAAGTGCCGTAGAGGTTGTGCTTCATTCGGACAATCCGGAAGAGGTAACATATTTCAACAACATTATGGCACCTTTTGAGACTGCATAAAAGGCAGTATGCCTAAGGAGGAAAAAATGGCTGAAATCAGAAAAGCATATTTAATAAAAGAAGACAGTATGGGTGAGGTACAGATTTCCGCAGATGTGCTCGCGTCTATAGCGGCTATTGCTGCAACCGATGTTGAAGGAGTAAACTCAATAGCGGGCGGCCTTACCAGAGAGGCCTTGGGCAAATCTGGGACCAAATCTTCACCTAAGGGTGTTATGGCGGAAGTAGATGACAATAATATAAGTGTAAATATGGCACTTACACTTGATTTTGACAGTGCTATTCCGACAGTGGTGCCCAATGTACAAAATAAGGTAAAGACAACTCTTGAAAGTATGACAGGACTTCTCGTTACCAATGTTAATGTAAACATTATAGGCGTAGAAGATGAGGCGTAGAAAGACAGTTAAAAGGAGTGCCTAAGGCGCTCCTTTTCAAACGAAAGGATTACAGATGACCAGAAAGAAGCTCAGAGAAAACATTTTTCTGATGTTGTTCAGAAAAGATTTTTATGATGATGAAGCTTTAAAGCAGCAACTTGAAATATTTGATAAAGAGCTTGAAGGAGCATCGGAAGAAGAGCATGAGTATATAAACAAAAAGGCTGCCGATGTTATAGCAAAAACAGAAGAACTTGATAAAGAGATAAATGAAAGAGCGGATAAGTGGAATACAGCCCGTATGGGAAAGGTTGAACTTACGCTGCTCAGACTCGGATACTACGAAATGAAGTACGACGATGATGTGCCGGTTTCCGTGGCAATAAACGAGGCTATTGAACTTGCCAAAAAGTTCGGAGGAGATAATTCCGCTTCGTTTGTTAACGGAGTTTTGGCAAGGATGACAGATGAAAAATAATGTGTATACGGTCGGGCAGGTAAATGCATATATTGCAAAAATGCTCAAGACCGATTTTTTTCTTCAAAGAATATATATCAAGGGAGAAGTATCCAACTGCAAATACCATACCTCAGGGCATATTTATTTCACGGTAAAGGATGAAAAGGCCCAGATAGCAGCGGTTATGTTTAAAGGCGCAAGAAGCGGTCTTAAGTTCGATATGAAAGACGGAGATAAGGTCGTTGTGCTCGGCTCTGTTGAGGTGTATGAGGGCTCCGGCAGGTATCAGCTTTACGCCAAAGAGATAAAACCAGGCGGAGCGGGAGACTTATTCCTTGAATACGAAAGACTTAAAAAAGAGCTTGAGGAAATGGGGATGTTTGCAGCGGAATATAAGCGCAGGATACCTTTTTATTCCGCAAAAATAGGTGTGGTTACGGCACCTACAGGTGCCGCAATCCAGGACATAAGAAACATTACCCACAGAAGGAATCCTTATGCACAGCTTGTGCTTTATCCCGCCCTTGTTCAGGGAGAGGGCGCTATAGAAAGCGTTGCAAGGGGAATAAAGACTCTCGATGACTACGGAGTGGATGTAATGATAGTCGGACGGGGCGGCGGCTCGATAGAGGACTTGTGGGCTTTTAACAGCGAAGAGGTGGCAAGGGCAATCTTTAACGCCAGAACTCCTATAATTTCAGCCGTCGGTCATGAGACCGATACAACTATAGCTGATTTTGTCGCTGACCTCAGAGCACCTACGCCTTCGGCAGCTGCGGAGCTTGCTGTTTGTGATGTCAGGGAAGTGATGTCTAAAATAGGCGATTTCGCATGGCGGCTGGAAAACCATATGAGGACAAAGATTGACCGCGAAAGGCAAAAGGCAGAAAACTATCTTTTAAGGCTAAAGACGCTTAGCCCCACCGGACGGCTTAATGAAAAGAAACAAAAATCCGCCGAGCTTGAAAGGCGGCTCGAAGAAGTTATGCAAAGAAGGCTCACGGATGTCAGAGCAAAGACAGTTTTGTTTGCGCAAAGGCTTGAAGGAGTCTCTCCGCTCAAACATCTTACGAGCGGATATACCTATGTGACAGATGAAAACGGAAAGAATGTAAAGAGTGCGGCGGCCTTATCAAAAGGAGACAGAATCACTTTAAGATTCATTGACGGAGAGGCAGACGCCACTGTTAGCGGAAGTAATATCAGAGGATAAAAAATGGAAAATCTTAGTCTTGAAGAGGCATTTGAAAAACTTGAGGAATCTCTTGCAAAGATGGAAGAAAGTGAAGTAACTCTTGAGGATTCCTTTAAACTTTACGAAGAGGGAGTAGGGCTTATCAGACTTTGCAATGAAAAAATTGACAAGGTGGAAAAGCAGATGATTACCCTTACAGAAGAGGAATAAGATTATGGACATGCATGGTGAGATTCTAAAACGGACGGAGGAAATTGATAAAATAATAAAAGAATTCCTCCCGAAGGAAGAGGGGCTCCAAAAAACAATATTTAAAGCTATGAATTACGGTGTGTGTGCCGGCGGCAAAAGGCTCAGGCCCATGCTTATGAAAGAGACTCATCTTTTATTCGGGGGCGAGAGTCAGGCACTAAAATACTTTATGGCGGCTATGGAGTATCTTCATACATATTCACTTATTCATGATGACCTTCCGGCAATGGATGATGACGACTACCGCAGGGGAAGGCTTACGACTCATAAGGTGTTCGGAGAGAATATGGGTATTCTCGCCGGGGATGCTCTTTTAAACTATGCGTTTGAAGTGATATCGGAGTCCTTTGAATCAGGAGAGGATATGTCAGGACTTGCAAAAGCTTTTAAAATTTTTGCGCAGAAAGCCGGAGTCTATGGCATGATAGGCGGCCAGGTTGTCGATGTCGAAAAAGAAGGGGAGGACATGGCGAAAGATGAGCTTGACTTTATCCATTCCCTTAAGACCTGCGCTCTTATAGAGAGCTCTATGATGATAGGAGCGGTTTTGGCAGGAGGCAGGCAGGAGGATGTAGACAGAATAGAAAAAGCGGCTCATCAGATAGGCATGGCATTCCAGATACAGGACGACATCCTGGATGTTACCGGTGATGACGAGACGCTCGGCAAGCCGACAGGATCCGACGAAAAGAACGGTAAGATTACCTATGTCAGTCTTGTGGGACTTGAAAATGCCAAAGAAGAGGTAAAAAGGCGATCTGAGGATGCGTTAAACATAATATCGAAATTTGATAATGAAAACGAATTTTTAAATAAACTGATTTTATATCTTGTATCAAGGAATAAATAGTTATGATTTTAGATGAGATAAAAGCTCCAAACGATATTAAAAAGATACCGATGGAGGAGATGGATGCTCTTGCGGGTGAAATAAGGGAATTTTTAATAGAAAAGGTTTCAAAGACCGGAGGTCACATAGCCTCAAGTCTGGGAACGGTGGAGTTGACTTTGGCCCTCCACCTTGTTTTGGATTTCCCGGATGATAAGCTGGTATGGGATGTCGGTCATCAGGCATACACACATAAGCTTCTTACCGGCAGAAGAGACGGATTTGACACCCTGAGGCAGTACAAAGGCATGAGCGGGTTCCCAAAGACAAAGGAAAGTGATTGCGATGCCTTTAACACGGGACATTCATCCACTTCCATATCTGCGGCCTTAGGTATGGCAAAGGCAAGGGAAATAAAAGGAGGCACAAATAAGATAGCTGCAGTTATAGGAGATGGAGCTCTCACCGGAGGAATGGCGTATGAAGCACTTAATAATGCATCATCTTTAAATTCCAATCTCCTCATAGTTTTAAATGACAACAATATGTCCATATCCGAAAATGTCGGAGGACTCTCAAGACGCTTAAGCGGCATAAGGACGGCTGCAGGGTACAGAGAACTTAAGGACAATGTAGAAAGTTCTCTTTCAAGACTTAAAGGCGGAGAAAGGGTAATAGAAAGAATACGGAAGACTAAAAATTCCCTTAAGCAGATGATAATACCGGGAATGTTTTTCGAGGATATGGGAATAACATACTTAGGTCCGGTAAACGGTCATGATACTGCGGCCATGGTAAAGATTTTCAAAGAAGCTCTAAGGGTTGACGGAGCTGTACTGGTACATGTTGAGACGATAAAGGGCAAGGGGTATGGCCCGGCAGAGCGACACCCTTCAAGGTTTCACGGCATAGATAAATTTGATACGGCAACAGGACTTTCATTAAACAGGAAGCATAAATCAAAGTATACCGATGTTTTTTCAACCGTAATGAAAAAACAGGGTGAGAGAAATGAAAAGGTATGCGCGATTACCGCGGCGATGTCCGACGGCTGCGGACTTAAGAGGTTTAAACATTTTTATCCGGATAGATTTTTTGATGTAGGTATATGCGAAGAGCATGCGGTGACCTTTGCGGCCGGACTTGCCATCAGCGGATTTATCCCTGTCTTTGCCGTTTATTCATCCTTCCTGCAAAGAGGGTATGACCAGATTGTACATGATGTCTGTATGCAGAATCTCCATGTGGTTTTTGCGATTGACAGGGCCGGGATAGTCGGCAGTGACGGAGAGACGCATCATGGACTGTTTGATATTGCCTACCTTGGACAGATCCCCAATATGCATCTTATGGCTCCCAAAAACAAGTGGGAGCTTTCGGATATGATGAAATTTGCGATAAGTGCCGACGGGCCTTATGCTATAAGATATCCGAGGGGAGAGGCATATGACGGACTTGAAAACTTCCGGGCACAGATAAAGTGCGGCAAGAGTGAGATGATATACGAAGAAGAAGACATAGCACTCTTTGCATACGGTAATATGGTTAAGATTGGTGAAAAGGTAAGGGAGATATTAAAGCTTAAGGGCAGAAAGGTTACCCTTGTAAATGCAAGATTTGCAAAACCGATAGATGAGGAGATGATAAGGCATCTTGCAGAAAATCACAGTCTGATTGTTACCATGGAAGAGGGCATTGTAAGAGGCGGACTCGGTCAGTCGGTGGCCTGTTTTGTGCATGATAATAACCTTGATACAGGTGTCCTTAACATCGGATGCGGAGATGATTTTATAGAACAGGGCAGCGTAAATGAACTTTTTGAGGCTGTGGGACTTGATGCGCAGTCGATATCGGATAAAATAATGAGGGCAATATGAAAGAAAGACTTGATGTACTCCTTGTAGAGAGAGGTCTTGCTCCGTCGAGAGAAAAGGCAAAGGCTCTGATAATGAGCGGAGATGTTTTTGTAGACGGTGTAAGGGAAGACAAGGCAGGTACGAATTTTGATACAAAGGTAAGTATTGAGGTAAAGGGTAAAAAGCTGAAATATGTCAGCCGCGGCGGCCTGAAACTCGAGAAGGCGCTCGGAAGTTTTCCTATAGACTTAAACGGGAAAAAATGCATGGATATCGGGGCATCCACAGGAGGATTTACCGACTGTATGCTCCAAAACGGGGCAGCAAAGGTCTATGCGATAGATGTAGGCTATGGGCAGTTTGACTGGAAACTCAGACAGGACGAGAGGGTGGTATGTCTTGAAAAGACAAACTTCAGGTATTGCACAAAAGAACAGGTACCTGAGGCAATTGATTTTGCGTCGGTAGATGTTTCTTTTATTTCCCTCGACAAGATTCTGCCTGCGGCCTATCCTTTACTTGCAGATGACGGAGAGATGGTGTGCCTTATTAAACCACAGTTTGAAGCCGGCAGGGAAAATGTCGGAAAAAAAGGTGTGGTAAAAGATCCAAAGGTTCATGAAGCCGTAATTGAAAAGGTGGCGGAGGTGGCAAAGACAAACTCCTTTAATATTCTTGGACTTGATTATTCACCGGTAAAAGGACCGGAGGGAAATATAGAATATCTTATATACATATCTAAGAAAACAGATGCAGATGATAATTATGTAAACATAGCGGAGACGGTTTCGGCCGCTCACAGCTGTCTTGATTAATACAGGATGAGTAGTGGATGAAAAACTTTCTTATTGTCACCAATCCCGATAAGGACAGTGACTTAACAACGACAAACAAAATAAAAGACTATATAGAAAAAAAAGGCGGAAGGGTTTTCCTGATTGAAAGAGGACCGAAGGATAAGGATATATCTGAAATTGACCTCGATGAAATGAGGGAGGCTGCCGACTGTGTTATGGTGCTTGGCGGAGACGGCACAATGATTAGGGCGGCAAGGGATATGAAAGGACATGATATCCCGATTTTCGGTGTCAATCTCGGAACCCTCGGGTATCTTTGCGAAGTTGAGGCAGCGGCTGCCTATGATGCGATAGACAGGATATTTGACGGGGACTATGTTATCGAGGAAAGAATGATGATAGTAGGTCAGGCCGAGGTAGATGGATGGACATATCATCCTCATAATGCGCTTAATGACATTGTGGTTTACAGAGCGGGAAATCTGCAGGTAGTGAGCCTTGATGTGTATGTAAACGGAAAATTTTTGTGCAATTATTTTTCTGACGGACTGATTGTAGCTACTCCGACGGGCTCTACAGCCTATAATATGTCATCGGGCGGACCTATTGTTGACCCCAAGGCGCAGCTTATCTTAATTACACCAATAAACGCCCAGGCCATGTCTGCCAGGACGGTGGTGGTAAGCAGTTCTGATGAGATAGAGATCGTTGTTAAAAACCGCAACAACAAAAAGGATGAAGAATGCTGTGAAATCGCCTTTGACGGAGATAATATTGCGCGGCTTAAGGTAGGGGAAAGAATCAGAATCAAAAAATCCGATGACTTTACCAAATTTTTAAAACTCAGCAAACTCAGCTTTATCGAAAGACTTCAGAAAAAAATGAATGAATACAGATAGCAGCATATGAGGTGGATATGAAGGGAAAAAGACAGCAGCAAATTTTAAATCTAATTAAGCAGTATGACATAGAAACCCAGGAAGAACTTTCTGACAGGCTAAGAGAACTCGGTTACAGGGTGACACAGGCTACTGTATCCAGAGATA
>CAJOOU010000099.1 GCA_905236735.1 uncultured Eubacterium sp.
ATTTGCGGAGACTTACGGTGTAGTGGCGTATGTTATGCTGGTGCCGTCGTCGGGAAGTGTTCTTGAGGAGTATATGCCTGACGGGGCGAGGGGCTATGACTATGAAAGTCATCTGCCAAAGTCGGATATTGCTAACATTGTAAATATCTATGATACCATGTCGGATGCCGCGGATAAAGAGCAGGTGTATTACAGGACGGACCATCACTGGACGGGCCGGGGAGCATATGAGGCAAGCGTAATCTACAAGGAGGCGGAAGGTCTCGAGGTAAAGGATTACGAATACTATGAGCCTTATACTGCTACAGATGAGTTTTACGGCACTCTTTATTCCAAAGTACTCGATTCGGCATCTGTAGCCGATACGATGGAACTTCCGATGAATATTCCGGAGGTGTCGGTGGAAATTTCCGGAAGGGATAATACTCTCTCGGGAATATATGACAATGACAAATTAAAGGTCAAAGATAAGTATGCGGTCTTTTTCGGAGGCAACTTCGGTGAGGTTGTGATAAGCACAGGAAAAGGTACAGGTAAAAACCTGCTTGTTGTAAAAGACTCGTTTGCAAATTCTTTTGTACCTTATCTTTTAGAGGACTATGACAATATTGTCATGGTGGATTTAAGATTTTTCTCCGGAAGTGTTTCGGAGGTGGCTGAAGAATATAATGCAGGAAATATGCTTGTTCTTTATGAGATGAGTAATTTCTCGCATGATATGAATTTTTATAAAATATAAAGTATGAAAGGTGAAGAAAAATGGAAAAAAGATCAGGAGAAGTATGGAAAGCAGTGATAGCAGCAGTGCTTGTTATCGGAGTGATTGCGGCAATAGTAATGTCGGCGATGACATATATGAGAATCGACGGATATCTTGCCGAGCAGGAAAAAGCTTTAAATACTGAAACAACAGAAAATGATGTAATCATCATGGATGAGTATGAAATCAAGGCAACCACGCAGATTTCCGATGCATATAAATCAGAAGAGTCTGCCGATGCCATTGCGGCGTTAAGCGACAGAGACAAGGAAACCCTTGATATGGCAGCAAAGGTCATTGATGAAGTTATAGAAGACGGAATGAGTGACTATGAGAAGGAAAAGGCCATCTATGACTGGATGACTACAAAGCTGGGCTCTGACAGAGGAGTGCTTACTGTTGTGCCTTCATCAGGTGAAGATTCGGACAATCCATACGGCGTACTCAAATATGGCAACGCAGTATGTGTAGGCTATGCTACCACATTCAGACTCTTTATGCAGATGCTTGATATAGAATGCATGGTTGTGCATAATTCCGAAGCATATCATTCATGGGATCTGGTAAATCTTGACGGACACTGGTATCACACGGATATTTACAGTGACTCGGGCTCAAACAGCTATGCACATTTTAATATGAATGATTCAATGATGGCGAGTCAGCAGAACTGGGATACTTCATTTTTCCCGGCAGCAGACAGCCTGAAGTATAATGTGGCATATCAGAACATGCAGACATTTGACAAGATTGAAGACATACCGCAGCTTGTAAGAAATGCTTTTGATGATATGACAGGCACATCTGCCTCATGCTGCATCAAGTACTCGGGAGAGGTTGACGAGACTCTTGCCGAGAGGGCACTTGCGGTACTAAATATCATTGACAACCAGCTTATGTCATATAGCGGAAATACATATCTTGGAGGCTACAACTGGTCATACTCGGAAGAAGATGATACATACTTCCTCCTTGTATCAATGTATAAATATGATGACAGCTTAAATTCATCAAACACAAATGATGCACTTACTGAAGAAGAGCAGGAAGAGTTTAATACCACAATCTATGATTTATTTTCTGACCTTTTCGGAGATTCTTCATACTCGGAAGGATACGATGATTATTCTGATGACGAAACAGCTGTTGGCGTAGAAATTACTGAAGGAGAAGATGATTCGGCTCTTGATGAAAGCTATGATACAGAAACTACAGTTGTCATGGATGAAGAAGGTGAATAGGATGAAAAAAAAGATAATTTGCTTTATGGCGGCGCTTGCACTTTTGGTGTGTGGGTGCTCAGATGGCGGCGCGAGCGCAGATGCGGAAACGGTAAGTATGTATGATTTGTCAAAGGCTATGCTATCGGCAGATGACAGCCTGCCGGATATGACGAGCGTATCAAGCTCGGATGATGATGCGGAGAATCTCTTCGGTTACTTGTCCGACCTTGAATATGACAAGGTTGACAGCTTTTTCTTAAGCTACTCATCGGAAGGACTTGCCGATGAGATAGCTGTAATAGCTGTAAAAGATATTTCCGATGTAAGTGAAGCCAAAGATACTTTGGACGCGCAGGTGAAAAGCCGCCTTAATACATATACCCAGTATGATCCGTCTCAGGTAGAGAGGGTAGAGGACGCTGTTGTATTTACAAGCGGGCGCTACGCAGTACTGATAATATGTGACAAAAGTGATGCCGTAAAGGCGGCGTTTAATGATTTTATATCGCAATAGTAAAGCCGTTGCAGATAAGAAGACCAAGAGCAGCCGAAACCAGTATAAGGACGAGGTTGCTCTTTTTCTTTGCAAAATAAAGGTAGAGGTTTATCAGGGTAATTAGTGCGGTAATAAAGGCTACGGTTATGGTGCTTATACCATTGGTTGTGCCTGCGTTTAAGTTGGAGTAAAACATTGATAAAAGTACATTTAAAAGCAGCCCCGATATAATAGGACGGATCCACCTTGATATCATCTGAAATACTTCTACTTCTTCGAAGTTGTCATATACATGATAGATAGCGCAAAATACCACACCTGAGGCAGCAACACTTACCGCAAAACCGGAAAGGGAAAAAATAAGGGACATTGTCACGCTGCCTGTCAGGTTATAGCCGAGATAATATGATATACCTGTAAGTGTTTTGCAAAGTATTGAACCGGGAAGGATGTTTACAATCGGAACGAGGTAGTTGTAAAACTGGGTTTCGGTAAGTGTCCCTCCCTCTACGAAAATACCGTCGGCTATTGTTATATATGCATCTCCGCCGCCGAAGGATGCGAGAGATGAGCCGAATCCGTTGGTTATAAAGGTTATTATCTGGGGGTGAAGGATGAGGGCGGGGATGGAAAGAACCAAAATAAACAAAAGCCATGACACTACTTCAACAAAGATTCGTTTGATGTTGGTGTTGTGAGCGTTTTTAACTCTCTGTCCGCTGCCACCGGTAACTATGCTCATATAAAGCCCCCATATTGCCAGGGCAGCCATAATCACGAGTACGGTATTTTTTACCGCAGA
Source organism: uncultured Eubacterium sp. (assembly GCA_905236735.1). Classification (GTDB taxonomy): domain Bacteria; phylum Bacillota; class Clostridia; order Lachnospirales; family Lachnospiraceae; genus RUG14243. The sequence continues at coordinate 3,282 of CAJOOU010000099.1, forward strand.
TGATGTGATAAGCTGGATTTTGCCTACGCATAAGAGGTAGACCGCAATCAGCGCTCCTGCCACAGGTACCCTTGTCCATGTAAAACGGCAGTGGGTAAAAAGAATCCAGAAAAAGGCTATTATAAGCACATTAACCGTTGAAAGTCCAAAGATGGGACTGCCTTCGAGAGACAGTATTTTAAAAATGTTTTTGCCGCAGGTAAGGACGAAAACCACGGACATAATTATTACGGTATTTATGAAGTTGTGTTTTCCTCTGGAATATGCAACCTTAAGGCTGTTTGTGACATAGGAAATGAGCAGACAGCAAATAAAAGAGCCGAGTCCTATGGAGAGAAACTGTATCTGCTTAAAGAGGGTGTTGCCGAGTGCGGATAACAGGGTGAGTATCATAAGTGTGAATAAGACTCCGGGAAGGGTCATGGATACTCCGGCACCTATCATGCCTTTTATGCCTCCGATACGCTTGCCTATGCCGACTGAAATTTCAACCGGCAGAGCGCCGGGAGTGATACAGGCTACAACAACATCTTTATTGTATTCGTCTTCGTTTATCATAGCCTTGTCTTCTACGACTTCCCTTTCTATTACGGGAATGAGGGCGCTTCCGCCTCCAAAACCTATGCAGCCGATTTTAAAAAGCGATGCAAAAAGTCTTTTAAGGTCTGTTCGATTTTTTTCTTCCATAAGTGCTCCTAAAGTTTTAAAATGATTATGGAAATAATTCCTTAAGAGATTATAAACCAGAAACCTTAAAAATAAAATAAATTTTTTTGGAGGGGAAGATGAAAGAGAAAACGCCACGCTCAAACCAGAAGCTTAAAATCCTGTATCTTTTAAAGGTACTTCTTGAAAATACGGATGAAGAGCATGATATCACCATGCAGCAGATAATAAACTATCTCGAAGGATATGATGTGACGGCGGAGAGAAAAAGTCTGTATGATGATATGGAAAAGTTGAGGGATTTCGGCTATGACATAATAATGACACAGTACGGCAAAAGCTTTCATTACAAGATAGGCAGCAGGGATTTTGAACTGGCAGAGCTGAAGCTTTTGGTGGACTCGGTACAGTCTGCAAGGTTTTTGTCGGAAAAAAAGTCGGCGGCTCTTATAAGAAAACTTGAATCTCTCGCCAGCAGACATGAGGCTTCCAAACTGCACAGACAGGTTTATGTATCCGGAAGAGTAAAGTCGATGAATGAAAGCATTATCTACAATGTTGATTCTATCCACAGCGCAATAGGAGCGGACAGAAAGATTTCTTTCAGGTATTTTAACTGGAATCCGCAAAAACAGCCCGAACTGCGCCATGGCGGGGAAAGATATGTGATAAGCCCCTGGGCACTTACATGGAGCGATGATAACTACTATATGATTGGTTATGATGAAAAGGCGGGCATAATAAAGCATTATCGTGTTGATAAGATGCTTGATATAAGGACGGAGGATATAAAAAGAGAGGGAAGGTCGTCTTTTAAGGCCGTGGATGTGGCAGACTATACAAAAAAGATGTTTTCAATGTTTGAAGGCAGGGAGAGCCATGTAAGGATGAGGTGCCATAATTCAATGGCCGGAGTAATCATCGACAGATTCGGTAAGGATGTGGTTATGATAAAAGACGGAGAGGAGCATTTTACGGTATCTGTTTCGGTGGCATTAAGCAGACATTTTCTGGGCTGGGTAATGGCTCTTGGAGAAGGAGTGGAAATAACAGGACCGGATGAGGTGCTTGAGATAGTCAGGGGCGAAATAGCAAAAATGGCAAAGCGCTATCTTGACAAAGAAGGTTAAGTTGTATACAATCATTAAAGGAATTTGATAATTCAGAGGTGAAAAAATGTCAGAAGAAAAATATGACTGTCTTAAGCTGGCCAATCAGCTTTGCTTTCCTTTATACGCATGTTCAAAGGAGGTAATCAGACGATACAAACCGTATCTTGATGAGGTTAATCTTACATATACACAGTATATTGCCATGATGGTAATGTGGGAACAGAAAAAACTCAGCGTAAAGCAGCTCGGAGAATATCTGTATCTTGATTCGGGCACTCTTACCCCGGTACTTAAAAAACTTGAAGAAAAGGGATATGTAACCAGAGCAAGGTCGCACTCGGATGAGAGAATGCTTGAGGTGGAGATTACAGATGAGGGCATGGCACTTAAAGAAAAATGCCAGAATATACCATCCCAGATGGGAGGATGTGTTGCGCTTTCTCCGGATGAGTCGGAATCATTGTACAGACTTCTTTATAAAATACTTGGAAATATAAAAAATTAGGGCAGTGCCCTAATTTTTTTTACAATAGGAAATATCATTTACTGTTTGTTCTCTTTTTTTCCTAAAAAGGCAGTTGCTATATTTACATTCTGCGCCATGGTTTTAAGGGCAGATAAATTGGTCTGCATATAGGTTTCGAGCTGGGCAACTTCATCATCGGTAAACCCGCTGTTTGATGAAATTGTACACATTGGTATGACGCCTTCTGCGCTGCGGCTGCTATCGGAGAAGGTAATATATGCTATCTTGCGGCCGTCCTTTTCGCATATGGGTGAAACCTGCATGTTAAGTTCGCCTGATGAATTATTTGAGGGAGTATCGGCCGGTGTTTTTGATGGCAGCGAAAAATCTTCCATAGTATCCTCCTGTCGTAAAGGCATAAAATCTATCTTAATTATACCACGAAGTAGCGAGGAAAACGAGAGTTTACTCTCACTTGACGAGCACACGCGATAATAGCCGCTTGCGGCTATTATACAACAGACCTTTAGGTCTGAGATATACTTTTTTGCAAAATTGTGGTAAGATAACGGAAAACATATCTGAGATAGTTTGGGAAGGATATAAATCCATGTGTGGAATAGTTGGATATATAGGAAAAAGACAGGCGGCGCCAATACTGCTTGACGGGCTTTCAAAGCTTGAATACAGAGGGTATGATTCCGCCGGCATGGCCGTTTATGACGGAGAGAAAATCAATATAGAAAAGACTCCGGGCAGACTTAAAGTATTAGAGGAGACTACTCACGGCGGAGAACTTATGCCGGGTATGATAGGTATAGGGCATACAAGATGGGCTACCCACGGTACGCCGAGCAGGGAGAATGCGCATCCGCATTTTAACAGCTCACATACGATAGCCGTGGTACACAACGGCATAATTGAAAATTACATAAAGCTCAAAGAAACAATGGCTAAAAGAGGCTACAAATTTGTGTCGGAAACGGATACAGAGGTCCTGGCCCATATGCTTGATTATTATTACAAGGGTGACCCTATCGAAACAATAGTAAAAGTAATGCACAGGGTTGAGGGTTCATATGCTCTCGGTATTATATTTACGGATTGCCCGGATGAGGTATTTGCGGTCAGAAAGGATTCTCCTCTTGTAATAGGTAAAGGAGACGGAGAAAATTTCATCGCCTCAGATGTGCCTGCGATACTTAAGTATACCAGGGAAGTGTACTATATACAAAATGAGGAGATTGCAAGGATTGGCACCGGAGATATAAAATTCTACAATATAGATGCAGAACCTATTGAAAAGGAGCTCTGCAGCATAGAGTGGGATATGAATGCTGCGGAAAAGGGCGGATACGAATTCTTTATGATGAAGGAGATGATGGAACAGCCCAAGGTCATCCGTGATACCTATACTCCTCACATAAAGGGTGATAATGTTGTATTTGATGAACTTAAAGATGCCGATATAGATTTTTCATCTCTCGCTTCTGTACATATAGTGGCATGCGGCTCGGCATATCACGCGGGATTTACCGGCAAGTATGTCATTGAAAAGATGGCGAGGGTGCCCGTGTATGTGGATTTGGCGTCCGAGTTCAGATACAGGGATCCGATACTTTCGAGCGATGATGTGGTAATATTAATCAGTCAGTCGGGAGAGACGGCGGATACCAAGGCCGCGATAGAAGAAGCAAAGAAAAAAGGTGCAAAGACAATAGCCATAGTAAACGCAAAGGGCTCGTCCATGACCAGGGAAGCTGACTATACCATATATACAGAAGCCGGACCGGAGATATCTGTTGCTACCACAAAGGCGTACAGCGCACAGCTTATCATCCTGTATCTTTTGGCGATAAAGATTTCGGATGCGAGGGGCGTTATAGACGCAGAGGAAAGAAAACAGCTGATTTCCGATATTACGAGGCTGCCTGAGCAGGTAGAGATGGTCCTTAATAATAAAGAGCGTATCCAGAAGTTTGCAAACAGATATATTGCAGCCAAGGATATATTCTTTATTGGACGCGGTATTGACTATGCGATTGCGGTGGAAGGTGCACTGAAACTGAAAGAGATTTCATACATTCATGCAGAGGCATATGCGGCAGGTGAGCTCAAGCACGGCACGATATCTTTGATAGAGGACAATACTCTTGTAAATGCAGTGCTTACCCAGGAAGATTTGTACGACAAGACAATCAGTAATATCAGGGAGGTAAAGAGCAGGGGAGCCTTTGTAATGGCTATAACCAATGTCGGACATTCCAAGATAGAAGAGGTTGCCGATTATGTGGTATACATACCTGAGACAAACAGATATTTTACCAATACACTTGCAATAATTCCTTTGCAGCTTTTCGGATATTTTGTATCGGCGGGCAAGGGATATGATGTGGATCACCCGAGGAATCTCGCCAAATCTGTAACGGTGGAGTAGGAGAAGATGAAGGTACTTATTACCGGAGGAAGCGGGCAGCTTGGATATGATGTGGCAAAAGAACTCGGAAACAGAAAGATAGAGTTTATTATGCCGGGCAGAGATGAGCTCGACCTTACGGACACGCAAAAAACAGACGAATATATTACAGCCTGCCGTCCGGATGCCGTAGTGCACTGCGCAGCCTATACTGCAGTGGATATGGCGGAGGAGAACAAAGCGGTGTGCAAAAAGATAAATGCTGATGCCACAGAGGCAATAGCGCGCTACTGCAAAAAAACAGGTGCAGTGATGATGTATTTTTCCACGGATTATGTATTTCCCGGGGACGGAGACGGATTTTATGAGATAAGCGATGAAAAGTCTCCGCTTAATTATTACGGATATACCAAATCTCTGGGAGAAGATGCGGTAATCAAATGGTGCGACAGGTATTTTATCCTGCGTATATCATGGGTGTTTGGAATAAACGGCAGGAATTTTGTAAAGACAATGGCAAATCTGTCAAAGACCCGGGATGAGGTAAGCGTGGTGGATGACCAGATAGGGTCGCCTACTTATACGGCTGATTTGGCGAAACTTGTCTGTGATATGATAGTTACGGATAAATACGGTGTATATCATGCCACGAATGAGGGAGTTTGTTCGTGGGCGGATCTTGCAGAAGAGACATTTAAGGCACTTGGAGCAGACTGCCGGGTAAGGAGAGTCAGCACCGAAGAGTATGGACAGACTAAAGCAAGGCGTCCCCAAAATTCAAGACTTTCAAAAAAGAG
>CAJOOU010000100.1 GCA_905236735.1 uncultured Eubacterium sp.
ACAGCCGCATCCACCTTCCACAAGAAATGGTTTAAAAGATAGCAAAACACATTCCTGTCCGGTACATCTACCCTTAAGTTTATACCATTTGGTACAACAATGTAGCATATAAAACAGACTATCGTACCACTGAACATGCAAAACCAAAGCTGTTGGAAATCATATTTGTCCATAAACATATATGCCGCCGGTATACCTACAAAAAACACAAACCATAGGCTGTACGGCACAAGGAAAAACTCATTAAAAGGAATATAGTCATCCCACTTACAATCTATTATGTACTTCGGCTTCATTGTAAAATCCAAAGTAAAAAATATCACAAGATATATGATGTAATACAACATCACATAGCAGTATTTATGCCCGTATATCCATTCTCTAAGCCTGCCTATCATAAGTTGTTATTGATGTCTCCTTCATATTCGTATTTTTTATTTACAAGGTCTGTAAATTCCTGAATCGAGTTTGTAAAACAGTCAAGCATCTTTTCCGAAAACTCGCCGCATTCGCCATTCATTATCATATTGTATGCATCATCCACCGCATAGGCATCCTTGTAAACTCTCTCGCTTACAAGTGCATCAAAACAATCAGCAAGTCCGGCCGCCTGAGCCCAGACCGGAATCTCTTCTCCCTTAAGTCCGTCAGGATATCCACCGCCATCATATTTTTCATGATGCCACCTGCAGATTTCGTAGCAATATTTATAAAAGTCGCTTTCTCCCTGTTTAAACCGTTCCAGAATCTCGCATCCGTAAACGGTATGCTTTTTCATTTCCTCAAACTCTTCCGCATCCAGCTTACCCGGCTTTTTAAGTATACTGTCGGCTATGGCTATCTTGCCTACATCATGCAAAGCTGCAGCAGCAGATGCAAATTCTATCTGATTTCTTGTAAGATTATACTCAGGATAATTCACCCTCGCATAGTCCAGCAATATCTTTGTAAAGGCAATAATTCTTTTTGAATGCTCACCTGACTCAGCGCTGCGAAATTCCACCACAGACCCCAGGGCATTTAAGAGAAATTCGTTGTTTTTCATCATCTGCCTGCGGTTCTCGGCAAGTGCTCTCGTCCTCTGCGCCAGCTCTTCTTCTATTTTTTCCCGCTTCTCGAAAAGAGCCATCAGATTTTCAGCCCTCTTTTTTATAACGGCCGGTTCAAAAGGCTTGTAGATGATATCAGCCGCCCCCAGATCATAAGCACGGACATCACTTTCCGCGCTGTCATCCCCGGTAATCATTATTACGGGAATCTTATCCGAAAGTCCCTGCCTGTCCATATATTTCAGAACATCCAGTCCGCTCTTTACAGGCATAATCCTGTCCAGAAAAATAAGGGACAGACCCCGGCTGAACTCCTTTATTTTATCTATTGCCTGTGCCCCGTCAGATGCTTCCAATATCTCATATTCACCCTCAAATATGTCTTTAAGCATCTCTCTGTTAATTTCAGCATCATCAACTATAAGTATTCTTTCTTTCATAACTCCGGCCCTCACTCAGATTACTCAATTTCCTTAGCCAGCTTCTCAATAAGCTCATACTTTTCTTTAACACCCGGCATTATCTTTTTGGCCTCTTCCAGATTGCCGCTGCGAAGTGCCTCTGTAATATCCGAAGCCGCCCTTGTAAGCTCACTGAAGGCAAGATTGGCCGATACACCCTTTAGATTATGTGCAGCCTTAAACGCGCCTTCCGTATCGTCTGCCTCAAGTGTTTTTACAAGTTCTCCATAATTGGTATCCTTCAAAAACATATTTACGAACTTGATAATTTTGTCGGGGAGTGGAATCCTTTTTAAGATTTCTTCATAGCTGCCCCCAATCTGCATATAAAATTCTTCGCTATTCATACTCTCCTCCTGAAATCTATACCTTTTAATATTATATCACTTTATGTTATAATCTTAAAGCAAGAAAATTTAGGGGGTAATCCGATGAAAGCATCCACAATAATCAAATATTTCATTATAAGCATTCTGGCAATAGCATTTTTTACTCTTTGCTTTTTCACCTTTGTACAGGGCTTTCCGCTGAGTAACCAGCCGGCAGCATCGTCCATTAAAGAAATCACCGTTTCATATTCAGACGGCTCATCTACGGTAAGCATAACCGATGCCGAAGAAATAGCCACATTTATGTACGGTGCCTTCCCGCTCTGCAACTACCGCATAATCGGTACAACAGAAGGCGACGCCTACATAGATATTGTCTACATCCTAGGCGATGGGTCATCTGTTACCATGTCCGTAAACGACTCCACAGTCTGGTGGTATGACAAGGCCTATCCTCTCATGGACAAAGGCTCAATTGTGGAAGCACTCGAAACTTTATATCTGAATAATTAAGCTGATGCCGGATTTTATCCGGCATCATTTTTTTCGTTTTCGTATCCGTGAAATTCACCGGGCAGTTCCGGCATGAGTTCTCTTGACATAATCTCAAGTATCTTCTGGAGATTCTCCTGTTCTGCCTCCGGCAGCCTGTCTTTTAATCTGTTTACAACCGTCTCCACATACTTGTAACTTATGTTGTAATATTCCAGATATTTTTGCGTGACCTCAAGATGGTATTCTCTTTTGTCCGCTTCGTTCCTGATTTTGTTTATATACCCCTTTTTTATCAGATTGTTTACCTTATAGGTTGCATTAGGTGATGATATACCTATGAAATTCGCAAACTCGTTAATAGTAGGCGTCCCCAGGGCATAGATTATCTCCATGCAGAATGTTTCTACCGTAGTAAGCGT
>CAJOOU010000101.1 GCA_905236735.1 uncultured Eubacterium sp.
AGCTATATACCTTGTTAAAGAAAAGCTTCAGAAATATTCATATAAAATAGAGGCTCTAATTAAAAAAGGATTATCTGAACAGAAGGTTAATGATAATAATGAACAATTGCATAGTTCGGTTGAAATTTTAAAACAGCTGAAAGAATTGCTTGATTTGGGGGCGATAACCGAGGATGAGTTTAATACAAAGAAAGAGGAATTATTAAAGAAAATCTAAATGCGAAAAATCATATATAGCGAAAGCTTGTGTAAAAAGAAGTTGGGGCTCCGGCTTCTTTTTATTGTGTTATTAACCTTGTAAATATCCGGCGCAGCGATTATACTATTTAGAGTATGATGAAGATGAATTACCAAAAGCTTTTTGAAAACGAAAGCGAATATATAATAGAAAGAATGAACCTCGCAAGAGGGAGAATAGCGGAGATTGAGGAGTCGTGTGAAGCGGCGGAGCCTTTTGCGGATTATTTTTCATCTGTTGCGGCATTTATGGGCAAATGCTTTAAGGTGTTTGATGAAAAGCTCTCGGGAGAGTGGGAAAAACTTTCCATGGAAGAGATGAAAATGAGAAATACTGACCTCTATGAGGATATTCTTCCGGAAAATTATGATAAAAGCTACGCCAATCCGGACTATGCCGCACTAAAGCTCGGAAAAGAGCATGGCGAGATGTTGTGCTTTCTGTATGCTGAAATAAGAGGCCTGATAGATTATACTTTTGGCGGAGAGTTTGAACTTATGACAATATTCTCCGAGCTTTTTCTTGAGGTATATTCTTATTTTGAGCAGGAGGATAATCCGCAGCAAAGCAAGCTGAGGGGCGCCATATATTCATTCTTTCATGATTACAGCGAGATTTTCAGTGAGATTGCAGTAAGAAACAATTGCGACTATGAGCTTTCGTTTGTGAAAGATATACTGATGAACGCGGATTTGTCTGATACCAAATATCTCTACAGATACGGCATTAACATTACGGATAATGAGATAAAAACCGCAGAGTTTCTAAACACATTTACCGATGAAGAAGTGCAAAAGATGGCCGACACCTATACCGAGGGGTATAGAATGGGCTTTGAAATAGCCGGTATTGATTTAGCAAAAAAGAAATCGGTCGGAGTGCATTATCCGGCAGGGTTTGAGAGAATGGTAAGATGTGCGGTAAAGAATTTTGAAAAAATGGGGCTTTCTCCTGTGATATATATAAGTCCGGCATCTTCGTTTTTTAAGAGGTCAGTTTCAAAGAGCGGTTTTTTCGGGACATCGGCAAACAGACAGTATGATTACGATCATGTAAATGACCAGGCTGTGTATTTAGACAGAGCCTTTGTAAACAGAAGACTTGAAACCTTAAAGGCTGCCTATGAAAAATACAAAGACAAAGCTCGGCTTTTTGCAGGGCCTGCTGTCATAGAAGTGTTTGGTGAGAAGGAGTTTGAGCCTGTAAACAGGCAGTCGGCACCGACTTATGACAAAAAACAGCAACAGCTCAGGGTAAACTATGCAAATGAGAGTATGATGATTACCCAGAACTATATTCCGGGAGACGAGAGAAGTTTTACCATTATAGCCTATCCTTTGCCGGAAATAGGAAAAGACTACGAAAAAATATTTTCGGAGACAGTCAAAATAAATACCCTTGATTATATAAAATTCAGGGATATACAGCAGCACCTTACAGATGCCCTTGACAAGGGAGAAAGAGTAAGGGTGAAGGGCAAAGATGGCAGTGACACCGATATGACGGTAGAGTTATATAAACTTGAGAACCCTTCGGAAGAGACTATTTTTGAAAACTGTGTTGCAGATGTAAATATTCCGGTTGGCGAGGTGTTTACATCACCTGTTTTGGAAGGTACAAGAGGCATCTTGCATGTATCGCAGGTATATTTAAACGGCCTGGAATTTAAGAACCTTCGTATCAGATTCGAAGACGGCATGGTTACCGACTACAGCTGTGAGAATTTTGACACGGAAGATGAAAATAAAAAATACATAAAGGAAAATATTCTCTATCATCACGAAACCCTTCCGATAGGAGAGTTTGCGATAGGTACAAACACTTACGCCTATAGGATGGCTAAGGATTTCGGAATATTTGACAAGCTTCCGATATTGATTGCGGAAAAGACAGGCCCGCACTTTGCGGTGGGAGATACCTGCTATTCACATCAGGAGGATATGGTGACAAAAAACCCCGACGGTAAAAAGATTGTTGCGAGGGACAATTCGGTATCCATCCTAAGAAAGACGGATATATCCAAGGCATATATGAACTGTCATACAGATATAACTCTTCCGTTTGAAGAACTGGAATATATAACGGTAGAGTGTAAAGACGGAGAAAAAATTGATATAATAAGAGACGGACTTTTTGTACTTCCGGGTACGGAAGAACTCAACACTGCGCTCGGTTAAAGTTTTATGATAAAAGAAAGGGAAGAAAATGGCGAAAGTATCAATAATCATGGGTTCTGACTCAGACCTTGAGGTTATGAGCAAGGCGGCTAAGATTCTTGAAGAGTTTGAAATCGAATATGAGATAAAGATTATCTCGGCGCACAGACAGCCGGATGTGCTTTTGGAGTATATGGCAAATCTTGAAGAGAGAGGATTTGCTGTTGTGATAGCAGGGGCAGGAAAGGCAGCCGCGCTTCCGGGTATGTGTGCGGCATTAACCCCGCTTCCGGTAATAGGCATTCCGATGAAAACATCGGATTTGGGCGGTGTAGATTCTTTATATTCCATAGTGCAGATGCCTTCGGGAGTACCTGTGGCAACAGTGGCAATAGGCGGAGCGCTTAATGCCGGAATCCTTGCGGCAAAGATTATCGGCGTAAGCGATAAATCTGTTATGGACAAGGTTAAGAAATACGCTGCAGATCTGAAAGATGAAGTAAATGCCAAAGGCGAGAAACTTAAGCAGCTTGGATATAAGGCTTATTTGGAGCAGAAGTAGGGATTCATTGCTCCAAATGGCAGAGTAATGCAACTTAGAGGAGCAAGGCGACGAAGAATTTTATCAATATAAAAGTAAGGAGAACAATATGGATTACAAATCATCCGGAGTAGACATTGAAGCAGGCTATAGGTCAGTTGAACTTATGAAGGAACATGTGAAAAAAACAATGAGAGAAGAGGTCTTAGGCGGACTCGGCGGTTTTTCCGGCGCATTTTCACTTAAGAAAATAAAGGATATGAAAGATCCTGTTCTTCTATCCGGTACAGACGGCTGCGGTACAAAGGTAAAACTCGCTCAGGTGCTGGATAAACATGACACCATAGGTATTGATGCGGTGGCTATGTGTGTAAATGATATTGCCTGTGCCGGTGGTGAGCCCCTCTTTTTCCTTGACTATATCGCCTGCGGGAAAAATTATCCCGAGAAAATAGCTGATATAGTAAAGGGCGTGGCAGAAGGATGCCTGCAGTCAGATGCTGCTCTTATAGGAGGCGAGACAGCCGAGCATCCGGGACTTATGCCGGAGGATGATTACGATCTTGCGGGATTTGCTGTAGGTGTGGCTGAGAGAAGCGAGATGATTACGGGCGAAGGTCTTAAAGAAGGCGATGCTTTAATCGGAATGGCTTCGAGCGGTGTACATTCAAACGGTTTTTCTCTGGTAAGAAAGGTTTTTGATATCACCAAAGAATCCCTTGATACATATTATGATGAACTGGGCAAAACGCTGGGAGAAACCCTTCTTGCACCTACGAGAATATATGTTAAGGCGCTTAAGAGCATCAAAAATGCAGGAGTAAGGGTTAAAGCCTGCAGCCATATTACAGGTGGAGGATTTTATGAGAATGTTCCGAGAATGCTGCCGGAAGGCTTTCATGCAGTCATAGAAAAGGACAGCTACGATATTCCTCCTATCTTTACGCTTATGGCAAAGAAGGGAAATATAAAAGAAGAGATGATGTACAATACATTTAATATGGGACTTGGAATGATCATCGCTGTCAGCCCTGAGGATGTGAATAAGACTATGGAGGCGATTAAAAAAGCAGGAGATACTCCTTATGTTGTCGGCAAAATCACAGAAGGAGACAAAGGAGTGACTTTATGCTAAGAGTATGCGTGCTGGTATCGGGAGGCGGTACCAATCTTCAGGCCATCATTGATGCGGTGAATGAAAAAAAGATTACGGATACACAGATTGTTTGTGTAATAAGCAACAACAGCGGTGCATATGCACTGGAGAGGGCAAAAAATGCCGGTATCAATAACTGCTGCATCTCGCCCAAAAACTTTGAAACAAGGGATGAGTTTAATAAGGCTCTGATAAAAAAAATTGATGAATACAAGGTTGACCTTGTTGTACTTGCGGGATTTTTGGTCGTTATCCCGCCTGAGATGATAAAAAAATATGAGAGAAGGATAATAAATATTCATCCCTCACTTATTCCGTCATTTTGTGGAACCGGATATTATGGATTAAAGGTACACGAAGCTGCCCTTAAAAGGGGAGTGAAGATATCCGGAGCAACGGTTCATTTTGTGGATGAAGGCACGGATACAGGACCTATTATCCTTCAAAAAGCTGTGGAGGTTTTGGAAGGTGATACACCGGAAGTTCTCCAGAGACGAATTATGGAACAGGCCGAGTGGGAACTTTTACCCCGGGCAATTCAGATGATAGCCCACGGCGAGGTTTAGTGAGAGTAGCGATAGGAGATAAAAGATGAAAGTATTAATTGTAGGTAGTGGCGGACGCGAACATGCAATAGCAATGGCTGTAAAAAAGAGCCCTAAAGTATCACAGATATATTGTGCTCCGGGTAATGCCGGAATAGGTCAGATAGCAACTCTTGTACCTATTAAGGCAATGGAGTTTGATAAACTTGTAAAATTTGCAAAGGATGAGAAAATAGACCTTACAATTATAGGTATGGACGATCCTTTGGTAGG
>CAJOOU010000102.1 GCA_905236735.1 uncultured Eubacterium sp.
AAGTCTTCCTCCGGTCACATATTCAAAGTCAAATATTACCGGAAGATTAATCATATCCTTATAAGGCTCTATGAGCGATAAGAGATAATCTGCCTCTTCTACAGCTTCCTTCTTTGTGATTGCCTGAGAGAAAAAATACACTCCAACATCAAGTCCGTTTTCATAAGCTTCTTTTATGTTATCAATATAATATTCATCCACGCCAAGTTCTCCACTGCCTGAGAGTCTGTATCCAACCCTGATAAAAGCAAATGTTCTCTTGGTATTGTTTGCAACCTTCGACCAGTTTATATCCTTCTGCCATTTTGATACATCCACTCCAAGATATACCGTTGCATCGTCAAACTGACTGCCGTGAGAATATGTCACTCCGCTGATTCCGAGATTGCCCTTTAGCGAACTGAAATTTCCCAGTATGGTATCCGTATTATATGAAGTCTCGTCTTCAAGACTTATGCCCATATAACCGCCATCGGTTTCCTCACTGTCTGCCGCCATAACTCCCACCGGCGTCCCCAGCACAAACAAAGCAAACATCATTATTCCAAATAATTTTTTCATTCCCTGACAATCCTCTCTAATTAACATATCATTTATCTTTATCATATAATACTTTACTTAAATACTACTGAAACAGCAGTCTAGTAATGTTTATTTCTGCGCTCATAGTTTTCGTGGGTTTCATAAAAGCGTTTTTTATCATCATACATCTTTTCATCTATCTCTCTTAAAATATCATCTTCGTTTTCCTCTGCCATATCCATGATACCGTAACCTATTGACACAGACAGTTCATAGCCTTTTCCTTCTTCGGCATTGAATTTATCAAACCCTTTATGTATCTTTTCTATTATTTTGTCTATTATATCCTGCCTTCCGGTGTTTAGCAGAATCACAAATTCGTCTCCGGCAAACCTTATAACGGTTCCGTAGTTTCCGACTGCCTGTCCGAATATATCCGCAGCACTTATAAGAGCATAGTCTCCCTCACTGTGTCCGTAATTATCATTAATATATTTAAACCCGTTCATATCCAGCATCATGGCTGTAATTATCATATGTCTATTTCCCGACAGTTCCCTAATATCATCAAGATAAAATCTGTTATAAAGCCCTGTAAGTTTGTCCGTGTAGATATTTTCGTTTTGCAGACTTAATATCAGTCCGCATACAGCCATAGACATTGAAAGCCACATAGTAGAAAATCCGTAAACCATGGTCTGTAGAACCACCCCTCCCACTATCGGTGTAAAAAACTGAGCCAGAGGAAAGAATTTTAATATACCTCCCTTTTTCTTTGCACCAAGATAAATGCCAATACCTATAAGCATAAAAATAACATCAAGGCCAAAGAACACCATATATAAGCTTCCGCGATGATAGGTGTTTGTTTCATCTATAAAAAAAATAATCGGATTAAAGAAGTTGACTGCAAGAAGCGCAAGTCCCAGTGCATCCATTGCCATAATATAATGTTTTATTCTCGGATTAAACCTTCCCTCAATATGCCAGCTTATCAGCATAGTCCAAAGACTTCCCAAAACAAGTCCGTCCGAAAAAGTAATAAAATTGGATATACTGACCGCAAAATGCGCCAAAGCTCCGCTTTTTCCGTCCGATGCAAAGCTCACCGCATCAGCCGCGCAGCCGATTATTATAAATACTATCATTGCGAAAAGTATTTCTGTTTTTATATTTTTAAAATGCGATTTCCACCTCTTGCCTATAAGCACCATTATCATTAGGACAATGCCCGTGACATCAGCTACATAAACCGCAAGTAAATCGATTTGTATACTCATCCATTCTCCTTTTTATCTTTCTGCGGAGTCTCAGTCAACTAACCGTAACATTATAATTTTAAATTTATCATCCATATGTGTCAATTATTTGTTTTAAATATGAACGCATTATTATTTGTTTTAAATATGAACGCATTATAGTTATTCGTAAAATTTATCCTTTCGGATTTGTGCAATGTGCTATAATACGGTTATACGGCATAAATGCCGCAATCACAGACTGTTTTAGGAGGTTTTATATAATGGGTTTTGACAAAGCCAAATCCCCCGTCAAATTACCGTCCTTTGATTTGACGGATAAGGTATGTATTATTACAGGAGGTACAAAGGGACTCGGATACGGTATTGTTATGGCTTTTGCCGCTGCAGGTGCCAGGGTGGTTATCACTTCAAGACACCAGGATGACTGCGACAAGGTTGCAAATGAGGTTACAGCCCTCGGCGGAGAGGCTCTCGGAGTCGCCACAGATGTGCAAAATAAAGAGCAGATCGAGAATCTGGTAGAAAAAACGGTAGAAAAATTCGGCAGACTTGACATTATGGTTAATAATGCAGGAGTTGCAATTACAAAGAAAATAATAGATGTAGATGAAAAAGACTATGATACCGTTATGGATTCGAACCTTAAAAGTGTATACTTCGGCTCACAGGCAGCCGCACGGCAGATGATAAAGCAGAACGAAGAAGGCAAAGGTTTTGGCGGAAAAATCATAAATATGTGTTCAATAGGCGGCATAAAAGGCAATAACGGTGTCGCCACCTACGGCTCTTCAAAGGCCGGCGCCATTAACCTGACCAAATCTCTTGCATGGGAACTTGCCAGATACGGCATCACAGCAAACGCTATCTGCCCGGGATATGTAATCACAGAGATTAACCGCTCCCAGCTCGAAGGCACAGAGTTTGGTGACAAGCAGCTTAAAAACATCCCCCTGCGCCGTTTCGGTACAGTGGATGAAGTTGCCGCCCTTGCTCTCTTTATTGCATCCGACAGTTGCAATATGCTTGACGGGGAAGCGATTGTATGTGATATGGGTGCAACCCTCGGCGGTAATGTATAAGAAAAGACAAACCCCGGCGCCTTAGGCGCCGGGCTCTTTATCAGCTTTCATATATTGGTTCAAAATCGTCCGGTCCGTGACCACAGAGCGGACATTCAAAATCACCCGGAAGGTTTTCTCCTTCATATACATATCCACAGATTTTGCACTTCCATCCTATTATCTTTTTATCCTCTTTTTTCTCCTGCGGCTTAGGCTTTATATTGCTCTGATAGTACGCATAGGTAAGAGGCTCTTTGTCACTCAGCACCTTTGCATCAAGCACCTCTCCTATAAAAAGGGTGTGACTGCCCAAATCCTGTGAGCTTACCACCTTTGCACTGATCATGGCGCAGCTTGCCCATCCCATATACGGCACTCCGTTCTCATCTTCCGGCAGTGGCAGAGACTCAAGTTTATCCACATCCCTTCCCGACTGCATACCAAAATGTTTAATGGTCTCAAATGTTACGCTCTCATCGATGAGACTCATTGTAAATACGCCGCTTTCTTTAATAAGGTCACAGGTATAATTGGTGTTAATTACGGCTATAGCTATCCTCGTCGGTGAGTTTGCCACCTGTATACAGGTGTTGGTAATACATCCGTTTTTTTTATCTCCCGAGCGGGCTCCCAGCATAAAGACCCCGTAACTCAGGCTGTATAATGCCTTTTTATCCATACAAATACCTCCTGCTTTTAGTAAAAACCACCTTTTGCCCATTATAACAGATAAAAGGCAGGAGAACCACAAATCTCCTGCCTTTTATTTAATCTTTTAATTCTTTGCGTGCCTTAATCTTTGTAAACTCTATTATTTCTCTCTTATCAACCGACGATATCTTACTGAAATAGTAAAGGAGTTCTTTTTCGGAATAATTCAAAAGATGAAAACGCTTTTTGTTCTGCTCGTCATTGGCGTACTGTAAAAAGTCGTCAAAATCCTTCATATCGATGTTTTTTTCTGTCTGCTCAGGCATAAGTTCATCATCCAGTCTCACTATAAGAGATAAAAGTTCATGCGCCGGTATCTGATATAATACAGATAACGCATAAAGCGTTTTTGCGTTTGGAGTGTTACGCCCCGTCTCATAATGAGAATAAGTCTGTCTGACTACACCAAGACTCGCAGCTACATATTCCTGCGTGTAATTATGAGCCTTTCGAAGTGCCTTCAGCTTATCCGCCAATACATTAACATTACTCATTTTTGCCACCTTTCCGTTTAACAACTGTTCCTATAGTTGTATATTGTAGTAGCATTGCTAATACCGCGTGCAGACTTCTGTTGCTTTCAGTCCACAACTTCGCAATATTTCGTTGCATCTCTTGTTATGTGGCGTGTAATAATATAATTCATCCCCATACCCATCAGGAAGCCAGACGCTACATCGAGTAGCGAATGCTGTCTGAGGAATATCGTTGCAAGT
>CAJOOU010000103.1 GCA_905236735.1 uncultured Eubacterium sp.
CAGGCACAACATACTGCATGAGTTGACGCCGGATCAAGGAAGAAATTCCTGTTATGACAATGCGGACATACACCTTCAGACCCCTTCCATTTTGCATTTTCAATATCTCCTGCCGCCTGCGCCAGATTAATGCCAATCTGATGAGCCCTAATTATGGATTCGTCATTCATTATTATTCCAAGAGACCAGCTGAAAACATCATTGTCGATTACCTTCCACATAGGAGTAAGCGCATGGTTAAAGCAGTCACACTGTACACGGGTAGACCAGTCTGAGCCCCCAACGCCCATGTAAGAAATTACTTTATCCTTAAAAATTCTCGGATCTATTTCTTCCCCGCCTTTTTCTTTCAGAATCTGATTTGCAATAACATTGTTTCCCCTGTCCATTCTCGGTCCGAATCTGTCTGTGATTGTCCTAAATATTCCGGCCGCACCTTTTTCAAAAATCGGAACTGAAAAAACAATTCCGTCGGCATCCAGCATTTTGTCCAAAAGCCAGTCAAAATCATCTTTTAAGACGCATCTGTTTCCACCACCGGAAAACAGAGACTGTACACAGGCCGTACATCCTGTACAATGTTTGATGTCCAGGTTCCAGAGATTAATAAATTCTACCTCTGCCCCGGCTTCTTTCGCTCCCATCAGAGCTTCTCTGCACATTGCATCATTATTGCTGTTTTTTCTCCCCGCAGAAATGCCCAAAACTTTCATTTAAATACCTCCTAATTCCCAACAAACATCAGTTGTATAGTCTGATATTTGTTTAACAACTTTACATTTGAATTATAATGTTGATGAGAATATTTGTGAAATAACTAAGAAAAAAAGATTTATATAGAAAATGGAATAAATAAAAAATGCCCGAGACCTACCATTCAGTAAACCTCAGACACTTACGGGTTGGGCTGTTATAAAACAGTCAGCAGTTCGTACGGGAATTGAACCCGTGATTCCGCCTTGAGAGGGCGGCGTCTTAACCTCTTGACCAACGAACCACACTATATTGTATTGTATGCTTCTCTTAAGCACAGATATGAGTATATCAAAACTACTGCTGTAATGCAAGCCCTTTTTTTATTTTTTTTGCCCTAATGAAAGATTAGTAAAATAATGTTATTCTTCGAACCCGTTTGGATTCATACTCTGCCATTTCCAGGCGTCTTTGCACATCTCTTCTATGCCTCTTTCCGCCTTCCATCCAAGCAGTCTTTCCGCCTTTGAGCAGTCCGCATAGCAAGCCGCAATATCCCCTGCTCTTCGTGGTTTTATCTCATAAGGTATTTCCTTGCCTATTGCCTTCTCAAAAGCATGCAAAACCTCCATTACAGAGTATCCCTTGCCTGTGCCCAGATTAAATATATGTACCCCTGTTTTTCCCGTCATATAATCTATGGATTTAACATGACCAAGTGCCAGATCTACAACATGGATATAGTCTCTTACTCCTGTACCATCCGGCGTGTCGTAATCGTTACCGAAAACTCCGAGTTTTTCAAGTTTGCCAATGGCCACCTGAGTAATATACGGTGTCAGATTGTTCGGTATGCCTTTTGGATCTTCTCCCAAAAGTCCGCTTTCATGCGCTCCCACTGGATTAAAATATCTGAGGAGAACTATATTCCACTCATTATCCGATACATATACATCCGATAGTATTCTTTCTATCATGCTCTTTGTCTGTCCATAAGGATTGGTGGGCTCTCCTTTGGGGCACTCCTCTGTAATCGGTATCTGTACCGGATTGCCGTAAACAGTTGATGATGATGAAAAAACCAGATTCTTTACTCCGGCATTTTTCATACACTTAACAAGAGTAAGTGTACTTTCTATATTATTATGATAATACTCCACGGGTTTTTCCACTGATTCACCCACAGCCTTATATCCGGCAAAATGTATTACCGCATCTATTTTATTTTCATTAAAAATACGGGACATAGCCGTCTCATCAAGGCAGTCCTCTTCGTAAAATATCAAATCTTTTCCGGTTATCTGCTTTACCCTGTCTATTGCCGTCTTCTTTGAATTATATAAGTTATCCACTACAACGACATCATATCCGTTTTCCAAAAGTTCCACACATGTATGTGAACCTATGTATCCTGCTCCGCCGGTAACAAGTATTCTCATGTAATACCTCCTGATAGTTCAGTTATTATTAAAAAAGGCGTACCCCCAAAAGGTACGCCTTCATTTTACCCGTTTCTTAAATCGTTTGCAATACTATGCGCTGAGCTTTTCCTTTGCTACTTCTACAAGAGCGCTGAAGCCTTCAGCATCGTTAACTGCAAGCTCTGCTAAAATCTTTCTGTTAAGGTCGATATCTGCAAGCTTAAGTCCGTGCATGAACTTGCTGTATGAAAGACCGTTCATACGAGCTGCTGCGTTTATACGGGCAATCCAGAGACTTCTCATCTGTCTCTTTCTCTGCTTTCTACCTGCATAAGAGCTTGTGAGGGCTCTCATAACTGACTGCTTTGCGATTCTATACTGTTTAGATCTGGCTCCTCTATATCCTTTAGCCAGCTTTAAAATTCTGTTATGCTTCTTTTTAGCGTTTAATGCGCCTTTAACTCTAGCCATGAATTTTGTCCTCCTTTATCTTATAAATATGGTAAAATCTTCTTCATGTTCTTTACATTTGTAGCATCTGTTATAGCTGCTTTACGAAGATTTCTCTTTCTTTTCTGTGTTTTCTTTGTTAAGATATGGCTCTTATAAGCCTTAGCTCTTTTAAGCTTTCCTGTACCTGTCAGTTTAAAGCGCTTTGCAGCTGCTCTTTTAGTCTTCATTTTTGGCATGGTAATTTCCTCCTTAAAACAAATATGTTATTTCTTTTCAGCAAGTACCATTGAGATACTTCTGCCTTCCACCTTAGCCGGTTTTTCGATTACCGCTACTTCTTCAAGCTCCGTTGCAAAGTCATCCAAGATATGCTTGCTCGAATTCATATGCGCCATCTCTCGTCCTCTGAATCTGAGTGTCACTTTTACCTTGTCACCCTTTGAAAGGAACTTTCTGGCTGCGTTAATCTTGGTATTAAGATCATTGGTGTCAATGTTCGGAGACATACGGATTTCTTTAAGCTCTACCGTCTTCTGCTTTTTGCGTGCTTCTTTTTCCTTGCGTGCCTGCTCATAACGATATTTACCGTAATCAATTATCTTTACTACCGGCGGCTGTGCCTTCGGTGCAATCTTTACAAGGTCAAGTTCAGCTTCTTCTGCAAGTCTCATAGCTTCTTTAGATGACATTACACCGAGCTGTTCTCCGCTTTCGCCGATTACTCTGACCTCTTTGTCCCTGATTTGTTCATTAATCTGTAATTCGCTAATGGTCTTATACCTCCATACATTAAAAAAAGTGGATAGACAGACTATCCACTAAAAATAAACATTACAAATCAAAAGAATGTTATACAAAACCCGAGTCGCTTAATTGCGCTAAGGTGAGAGTGGATACTCTGCTTTTAACAACATTAAGAGTTTACGACATTCATCCATTAATGTCAATAGATTTTTTATTTTTTGCAAATAAATTTCCGGCAAAATTACGATTTACAAAAATATAGCCTTAATAATACTTGCCGCAACCATAACTGCAATAACAAAAAATGCCGCATACAATATTCCAAAAGTAACCGCCGCAACCACGCACAACGGAATAAGTATTAAAAGTCCAACAACCTTAATAAGTCCCCATGACAATCTAAGTATAAGCCAGAATATATTCCCAAAAACAAATATAAATGCTGCTGCAATCAGTAATGTAATCATGTATTTCTCCTTACACCCAATCAGACCTCTGATGGCCTGACCATAAGTTTATTTTCGTCTATTATATAGTCACCTACTTTTTTTTGCAAATCATATGCATAGAATTCTTTTATCATTTAGTTTATCTTTCACATTTCTTTCACATCTTACTTAAGGTAAATTTAAATTTATTACCTTATATTAATACTTGTAAAAAACATAACAGCTGTGGATATAAATCCACAAATTTTCTTTTTCATACTTTTTCAGCTTGCAGGTTCTCCTCCCCCTTTATACCTGCAAGCACTCCCCCTTGAAATACAAGAACCGAAGCAGACGCTTCGGTTCTTATTTTAA
>CAJOOU010000104.1 GCA_905236735.1 uncultured Eubacterium sp.
AAAAAAGCGCTTGCGGTCATTATGACCTGCGCAATGCTCGGCGCACTTACGGCCTGCGGCCAGAGTGAGACGCCTGCTGAAAGCGGCACAGCCGAGACAACCGAGGTAACTACGGATGCGGCATTTGACGAAGAGGTGGTTCCTAACTACATCGGAACTCTTATTCCGACATTTGCAAAGAGAGTAAACGACTCTTATACCCTCGGTCTTTATGTACAGGGTAGTGATGTAGTGGGAGACTACTCATATCTTGGAGATTTTGCCGAAGCCACAGCTGACGGAGTTAATATCTCTGACATTGCAATTGAGGCTGAGGGCAGCGGCTTTACTGCACTTGCAATTCAGAGAACTGACAGTGATGAAGCATCGACGGTTAATATGTCAAATGTAGACATTACACTTACCGATGAAAATGACGACGGCACAAATGTATCGGACTTTACAGGTCTAGGTAGTGCAATTGTTGCATCAGGTGCATCTGAAACAGATCATATCAAGCTTAATATCGACAACATGAATCTTACCACAACAGGATTCGAGCGTGACGGTATTATTGTTGATGATTATGCTGATGCAATTGTTGAAAATTCCAACATCGTTGTTAACGGAAACGATCCATTAAACAACGCTTATGATGGATATCTTAACAGCGCAAACCAGGCTCTTATGCTTTCGCCACCATGGATTTTGGGTATTCAGGGAGGAGCAAGAGCTGCCAATGTGCTTGGAGATTACAGCTCGCTTACTGTAGCCGATTCGTATGTTGAATCGGGCGCATGGGCTATCCTTTCAACAGATGATTGTACTGAGCCTACAATTAATGTTATAAACTCAGAACTTGCTATAGCTACAGCCGATTCAGAGTACGGCCTTAACGGCGGTGCAGAACTGTTTGGATATGATTATAACTACGGCTCAGGCTACGGTACATATGATATAGGTGGTGCAAATGAGTATTTCTACGGTACAACATTTACAGGTGTAACCGAAGCTACTATTATGACAGGTACAGGAGAAATCTACTTCGGACCTTCAAGCGACGGACTCTCGGTAAATGACGGAACAGGAAATGAAGTATATACATATTCGGGAGAAGCCAAGGATACTGTTGTAAACGGTGTATTCGGACTTATGGATCACCAGAGCGGTACAGCTACTCTTGATGCCGGCTCTGTATGGAACACAGAAGATGCGGTAATCCTTAAGAAAGGTTCAGGAGAGTCTACATACACAGTATCAGGTGCAGAGCTTAACTCAGGCACAGGCGTAATCTTCCAGCTTATGGATGATGATGACGGATATGGCACAGGTGCTTTTGAATCTACAGGCCTTGCATATAATGGAGATGCTTTTGGTATGCCTACATTCCCGAGCGGATGGACGGAAGCAAACGAAGCGGGACTTCCTTCAGTAAGCGGTTCTCTTTCGGAGGGAGGAGAAGTAACTTCTACACTTATATTATCTGATTCTGAATACAACGGAAATATTTATAACGGATCAGGCTCAGGTAAGGACAAAGATGCTACAGGTCTTGCTGTAAACCTTAAGGATGCAACTCTTTCCGGAGCCATTACCTCTACAGAGGCAGTACATGGTCTTCCTTACTCTGAGGAGGCTGTAAACTATCTCGATAACCTTGCTGCTACATATAATGATTCATTCAGCGTGCAGGGTGATGAGGGAAGCTTAGACGGCGACGGAGCTTATGGTGTAACCTACGCCCTGCTTGATGCTGACGGAAATGTTACGGAAGATGCAACAAACGCTGCATTTATCCAGCTCTTAGAGTACACAATGAATGAGGACTATATCCAGGGCCATATGATTAACTGGGCTGCTGCAGCAGGAAGTGTTGAAGTAACTGTTGATAATTCAACATGGAATGTGACGGAGGACTCATACATTTCATATCTTAACATTGCTGAAGGTTCTACTGTAACAGTTGCTGACGGAGCCACTCTTTACATAGGTGGACAGGCATATATAGGCACAATTGAAGCGGGTGAATACGGCGAAGTATATGTTGCTCCTGAAGGAGAAGGCGGAGATGATATGATGATGGGACCGATGGACGAAGAAACAGAAGAAGTAACAGAAGTTCCTGAAATCGACATCACTCATACAGTACAGCTTAAAGTGTACAAAAAATAAAAAGTAAAACTTTTTATATAAAAAGAACGGTTGGCATTGCTAACCGTTCTTTTTTGTGATAGAATACTTTGAAAGCAAAAGAGATTTTTTTCAAATCGTATTATATAGTTGGTTTAAAGAAAAAATCATTAGATTTTTTTTTTTGTAGAAAAAAGAAAGTAGGGAAATCTATGAAAGCATTCTTAATTCTTGAGGATGGCACTGTATTTGAAGGAAAAAGTATCGGTGCCGTAAAGGAAGTAATAAGCGAAATCGTATTTAACACATCAATGACGGGCTATCTTGAGGTTTTGACAGACCCTTCTTATGCCGGACAGGCAGTCGTAATGACTTATCCTCTAATTGGTAACTATGGTATCTGCAAAGAGGATATGGAATCGGCAAAAGCCTGGCCTGACGGATACATTGTTCGTGAACTTTCCAGAAATCACAGCAACTTCAGAAGTGAAGGATCTATTCAGGATTTTCTTAAAGAAAATGATATACCGGGAATATGCGGCATAGACACAAGGGCTCTTACCAAGCTGCTTCGAGACAAGGGTACAATGAACGGTATGATTACAACCAACGAAAACTATAACATCAGTGAAATTATTCCCAGATTAAAAGAATATGAGACGGGTAATGTTGTGGAAAAGGTTACCTGCGATGCAAAATATGAACTTAAAGGAGACGGTAAAAAAGTTGCTCTCCTTGATTTTGGCGCAAAGAAAAACATTGCCAAATCACTGAATGAGAGAGGATGCAATGTTACAGTGTATCCGGCACACACATCAGCCGAAGAGATACTCAATTCCAATCCGGACGGAATAATGCTGTCAAACGGCCCCGGAGACCCTGCTGTATGTACAGATATTATAAAAGAAGTTAAAAAACTATATGATTCTGATGTGCCGATTTTTGCAATCTGCCTCGGTCATCAGCTGATGGCACTTGCCACAGGGGCTACAACCCATAAGCTTAAATACGGGCACAGGGGAGGCAACCACCCCGTAAGAGACCTTGAAACGGGCAAGGTATATATTTCTTCGCAGAATCACGGCTATGTGGTTGATACGGAAAATCTTGATGAGAAAATTGCTACTGCGGCATTTGAAAATGTAAATGACGGCACAAACGAGGGACTTAAATATACAGGTAAAAACATTTATACCGTACAATTCCATCCGGAAGCATGTCCCGGACCACTTGACAGCGGATATCTGTTTGATAAGTTTATTAATATGATGGGAGGAACAAAATAATGCCAAGAAATAATTCCATAAAAAAGGTAATGGTTATAGGTTCCGGCCCTATTGTTATCGGACAGGCGGCTGAGTTTGATTATGCAGGTACACAGGCCTGCCGCTCTTTAAAGGAAGAGGGGTGCGAGGTTGTGCTTGTCAATTCCAATCCGGCAACGATTATGACGGATAAGGATATTGCAGACCAGGTTTATATTGAGCCTCTTACAGCTGAGGTGCTTGAGAGAATAATTGAAAAAGAAAGACCGGATTCTTTATTGCCTACACTCGGAGGTCAGGCAGGACTTAATCTTGGTATGGAGCTTGAAGAAAAGGGTATTTTAAATAAATACAATGTAAAACTCATCGGTACAACAGCTCTTACCATAAAAAAAGCCGAAGATCGTCAGGAATTTAAGGACACAATGGAAAAAATCGGTGAGCCCTGCGCGCCGTCAACTGTAGTTGAAAACATTCAGGATGGTATAAAATTTGCTCAAAAAATCGGTTATCCTATAGTGCTTCGTCCGGCTTATACATTAGGAGGTTCGGGCGGCGGTATAGCCAAAAATGAGCAGGAACTTATAGAAATCCTTTCAAACGGACTCAGGCTTTCAAGAGTAGGACAGGTACTTGTCGAAAGATGTATAGCAGGATGGAAGGAAATTGAGTACGAAGTAATGCGTGATGCAAACGGTACCTGCATTACTGTTTGTAATATGGAAAACATTGACCCTGTCGGAGTACATACCGGAGATTCCATAGTTGTCGCTCCGTCTCAGACACTTGGTGACAAAGAGCATCAGATGCTCAGAAGCTCGGCTCTAAATATTATAAACGAACTTGGCATTACGGGTGGATGCAATGTGCAGTACGCTCTTAATCCGGAATCTTTTGAATACTGTGTTATAGAGGTTAACCCCCGTGTAAGTCGTTCATCGGCGCTTGCTTCAAAGGCAACAGGATATCCGATTGCCAAGGTTACTGCCAAAATTGCGCTCGGATATAATCTTGATGAGATAATAAATTCAATTACCGGCAAAACATATGCTTCATTTGAGCCTATGCTTGACTATTGCGTTGTCAAATTTCCGAGGCTGCCGTTTGACAAATTCCTTACTGCAAAGCGCCAGCTTACCACACAGATGAAGGCTACAGGCGAGGTAATGAGTATCTGTACCAATTTTGAAGGTGCGCTTATGAAGTCTCTCCGTTCACTTGAGCAGCATGTTGACTCACTTATGTCATATGACTTTACGGCTCTTTCGGACGAGGAACTCGACAAACAGCTCCATGTCGTGGACGACAGAAGAATTTTTGTCATAGCCGAAGCCTTAAGGAGAGGTGTTTCATATGAACATATTCACGAGATTACAATGATTGACGAGTGGTTCATCGACAAACTTGCCATCCTTACGGAGATGGAAGCAGCATTAAGAAAGGGACCTTTAACTGTAGAGCTTTTAAAAGAGGCCAAGAGAATAGAGTTCCCTGACAATGTTATTGCATTACTTTGCCAAAAAACAGAAGATGAAATCAGGAAAATGCGTTATGAAAACGGTATCACAGCATCATTTAAGATGGTTGATACCTGCGCCGCAGAGTTTGAGGCTACAACACCTTATTATTATTCATGCTTTGACGGCGAAAACGAAGCCATAGAGACACGACCGGAAAAGAAGGTTCTTGTGCTTGGTTCGGGACCTATAAGAATCGGACAGGGTATAGAATTTGATTTCTGCTCGGTACATGCCACCTGGGCATTTTCACAGGAAGGCTATGAGACTATTATTGTAAACAATAACCCTGAAACGGTTTCTACCGACTTTGATATTGCCGATAAGCTTTACTTTGAGCCGCTTACACCGGAGGATGTTGAAAACATTGTTAATATAGAAAAACCGGATGGAGCAGTAGTGCAGTTCGGCGGTCAGACAGCCATAAAACTTACAGAATCTCTTATGAAGATGGGAGTACCGATTTTAGGTACAAAGGCCGAGGATGTAGACGCTGCCGAAGATAGGGAGCTTTTTGATAAAATCCTCGAAGAAACAGGCATTCCGCGTGCAGCAGGCGGTACTGTATACACTGCGGAAGAAGCAAAAGAAGTGGCAAACAGACTCGGATACCCTGTACTTGTCAGACCTTCGTATGTACTCGGAGGACAGGGTATGCAGATAGCGATATCCGACTCCGATATCGAGGAATTTATGGGAGTAATCAACCAGTATGAGCAGGAACATCCCATCCTTGTAGACAAATATCTCGAGGGTAAGGAGATTGAGGTTGATGCGGTTTGCGACGGACATGACATACTTATTCCGGGAATAATGGAACATATAGAGCGTACCGGTGTACATTCGGGTGACAGTATTTCAGTTTATCCGGCTCCGTCACTTACGGACGAAGTAAGGGATATGATAGTTGATTATACCGGCAGACTTGCAAGAGCCTTACATGTTGTCGGACTTATAAATATCCAGTTTATAGTAATGGACGGACAGGTTTATGTAATCGAGGTAAATCCGCGTTCGTCAAGAACGGTTCCTTACATAAGTAAGGTTACCGGCATACCGATTGTAAAACTTGCAACAAAGGTTATTATCGGTAATACTTTAAAAGACCTCGGATATACTCCCGGACTTGCACCGGCTGCTGATTATATTGCCATAAAGATGCCGGTATTCTCATTTGAGAAATTAAGAGGCGCCGAAATATCTCTTGGACCTGAAATGAAATCAACAGGTGAGGCTTTGGGTATTTCAAAGGATTTTGATACTGCGCTTTATAAAGCCTTCCTTGGAGCGGGAATAAATCTTCCCAAACATAAACAGATGATAATTACGGTAAAGGATGCAGATAAGGGTGAGGCCATTGGCGTGGCAAAGAGGTTTGAAGCACTCGGCTATAAGATTTATGCCACAAGAAGTACGGCAAAGGTACTTCAGGAAAATGGTGTAAACGCGCTTCGTGTAAACAAGATTTCCCAGGAATCGCCGAATGTGATGGATCTTATTTTGGGACATAAGATTGACCTTATTATAGATACGCCTACCCGTGGCCGTGATAAGACAAGAGACGGATTTTTAATCAGACGAAATGCAATTGAGACGGGCATCCACTGTCTTACATCTCTTGATACGGCAAATGCACTTGCACATTCTCTCGAGAGCGCACATAAAGAACTTGATGTTGTGGATATTGCTACGGTCAAGAATATATAAAAGCTTTGCTTAGACTTATTTTAGCCTGCATAAGCCGGGAAAGGAGGGACGCTTGTGCTTACAATTATTACCTGTATACTTGCGGGACTTGGCGCAGGTATAGCCACAGGTTTTGCCGGGCTTTCGGCAGCAACGGTCATAACGCCGTTTCTTGTAGCCCTTCTCGGCATAAGAACCTATGATGCGGTGGCTATTGCTTTGGCATCTGATGTCATGGCGTCCGCCGTATCAGCATGGAATTACTATAAACATAAAAATATAGACCTTAAAAACGGCGTAGTTATGATGATGTTTACCATGCTTTTTACGCTTATAGGCAGCATTATTGCGTCTTTTCTGCCGCAGGTAACCATGGGATGGGTCAGCCTTGTGATTACCGGCTTTATGGGACTTAATTTTATTATAAGACCGTCTCCGGATGGCAGAAAATGGTCTATGAAAGATTCCGATTCCATGAAACAGACAGTTATTAGCGGAGCCAGCGGTATTTATATAGGTCTTGTCTGCGGCATAGTGGGAGCCGGAGGCGGAATGATGATGCTTATGGTGCTTACAATCGTGCTGGGATATGAGCTTAAACCTGCTGTGGGTACCAGTACATTTATTATGACTTTTACCGCAGGTACAGGAGCAATTACTCATTTTATGCTTGGTGATGTACCCAATATAAAGGTTCTTGTGCTTTGTATAATATTTACTCTGATAGGAGCATGGGGCTCTTCAAAGATTGCAAACAAAGCCAGACCTATTACTCTAAACCGCATAACCGGTATAATTTTACTTGGAGTTGCCATTACCATGTCGTTTGTAAAATTCTTTGCTGATTAAGGTGATTAATATGAAAAATGTTACTCTTATGCATTTTCTTTTGGGATGCAGATTTGATGTGCTTTTAAAACTTTTCAGGGATAATGATTTCAGAATCACTCCCAAAAAACTTCCTCAGGCAGCTTTGATTTCGGCAGTTTCTCTCGGACTGTTTATTCCGGCTGTATTGGAAGAGGCTTTTTGCAGCGCTTTTGTATATCCGAAAAAAATGAAGGAGTCACCGGTTTTTATTCTCGGACACTGGAGAAGTGGTACAACATACCTGCAGAACCTTTTAAGCATGGATGAGAATTTTGCGTACTTTGACCCTGTAACCACCTATACAAACAACAACTCGCTTTTTTTGCACAAACCCATATATAATGTTCAAAAAGACAAGATTTCCCAGTCACGTCCCATGGATGATCTGGATTATGAGGCGGATTCTCCTTCGGAAGAATGCTTTGCAGTAGCCAACAGATGCACTGATAATATTGTACATATAATGGCATTCCCTGAAAATGCGGCCCATTATATTGACTATGTTTCTTTGGCTGATAAGGACAGCAAAAAGAGAAATAACTGGTGCAGGGCATATTATAAGGTAATGAGAAAGACCGCTTTTATAAACAAAGAAAAGAGGCTTCTTGTAAAGAGTCCCGATAATACCAGTCATATAAGGGAGATTCTGAAAATATATCCGGATGCGAAGTTTATTCATATCTGCCGCAATCCGTACAAGGTAATCACTTCTACGGTAAATATGTTTGAAATGGGAAGTGAGTTTTTGAGTCTGCAAAACATACCTTCACACAAGGACACGGCCGAAAATGCCGTAAATCTGTATAAAAAGCTTTATACCCGGTATTTTAACGAAAGAAACCTTATTCCAGAAGGTAATTTATATGAAATAAAATATGAGGATTTTGTTAAAACTCCCCTGCAGCATATTAAAAATATTTATGATAATCTTGGTATAGACGGATACGAAGAGGCTTTGCCGCGTTTTGAGGAATATACAGAGTCTTTAAAGGATTATAAAGCCTCATCCAAAGATCCGGAAGAATATATTAAAAATCTCATAGACGAAAATCTGGGCTTTGCGTTTGAAAAGTTCGGATATGACTCGTCACATTAAAAACACAATTACTCCTTATACTCGTAATTAGCTTAAAAGACTAATCTATGTAAGGAGTGAAATGAAAAGTGATTGAAATTAATCATCTTGTAAAAAAATACGGTGATAATACTGCCGTGGATGATTTGTCGCTTAAGGTTGAGCCGGGTAAAATATACGGCTTTCTCGGACCTAACGGTGCCGGCAAATCCACCACCATGAATATTATTACCGGTTATATCGGAGCTACCTCGGGAGAAGTGCTTATTGACGGACATAATATTTTGTCCGAGCCCGAAGCAGCCAAAAAAGCTATAGGATACTTACCTGAACTGCCACCTCTGTATATGGATATGACAGTCTATGAGTATCTTATTTTTTGTGCGGAACTTAAGGGCATCCCCAAGGCTGAGCGCGAGAGCAGCGTCGGCAGGGCAATGTGGATGACAAAGATTGATGATATGAGAGGCAGACTTATTAAAAACCTTTCAAAGGGGTATAAGCAAAGAGTAGGTCTTGCCCAGGCTATTATCAATATGCCTCCGATCATTATTCTCGATGAGCCTACAGTAGGACTCGATCCGAAGCAGATAATCGAAATCAGAGAGCTCATAAGAGAACTCGGCAAAGACCATACGGTTATTTTAAGTTCTCATATCCTTTCGGAAGTCAGTGAGGTATGTGACCATGTATTCATTATATCTCACGGCAAACTTGTGGCATCGGATTCTCCGGAAAACCTTTCTGCAGGTTTGGATGAAGGCTCGTTGCTTAAGGTTAAGGCAAAGGGAGAAAAATCTGCCATTGAAAACATAGTTAATTCTCTTGAAGGCACCAAATCCGTTGTATTTACCGATGAAAATGACAAAGAGGTATGCTTTGAAGTAGAACTTGATAAGGGAGCTGATATAAGGGAAGACCTTTCTATAAAGATGGCTCTTGAAAAAATGCCTGTACTTGAGATGACTCTTGAACAGAAGTCACTTGAGGATGTGTTCCTTGAACTTACCGGTAGCGGAGAGCAGCTTGCTCTGGAAGCAGCCGAGCTTGAAGAGGCCTTTGCAGGGGACTCGGAAGAAACTGAAGAAATTACTGAAGATGCAGACGGAAAGGAGGAGGCATAAAATGGCAGCGATATTTAAAAGAGAGTTAAAATCATATTTTCACAATGTAATAGGCTGGCTTTTTATAGCAGCTTACCTTTTTGTACTTGGTTTATATTTTACGGTATATAACCTTATGAACGCGTATCCGATGATTTCATATACGCTTTCGGGAGCATTATTTCTTTTTATTATTACCTTCCCCATACTTTCGATGAGAGTTCTTTCGGAAGAACGCAAGAATAAAACAGACCAGCTCCTTCTTACCGCTCCGGTATCAACGGGCAAAATAGTAATGGGTAAATATCTTGCGATGGCGGTAATATTCGGGATAGTAAATATTGTTGCCTGCATTTATCCGATTATTATGTCGTTTTTCGGTACTGTTGATCTGCCGCAGGCCTATGCGGCGATTCTGGGATTTTTGTTATACGGACTTTCGTGCATAGCAATCGGTATGTTTATATCGTCACTTACCGAAAGTCAGGTGCTTGCTGCCGTAGGCTCTTTTGCGGTAATGTTTATTACCTTTATGATGTCAGGACTTGCAGGTATGATTACATCAGGAGAAGGTATTGTTTATAACTTCCTTGAGATTTTTGACTTACAGACACCGGCTACAAACCTTATGGACGGCAGTCTGGATTTGTGTTCAGTACTTTATTATCTTACGGTAATATTTATTTTCTGTTTCCTTACAACCTGGTCTATTCAGAAAAGGAGATGGGAAGTAACAAAATCAAATGTAAAACTCGGTCTTTTCTCAGGCGCTTATGTAGCGGTAATGATTATTATCTGTGTGGGCATAAATATTGCTGCGGGACTTCTGCCCGAAACCGTAACTGCAATTGATGTAACCGCAAACAAACTTTATACTCTTTCAGATGATACCTATGATATGCTTTCGGAGCTTTCCGATGAAGTAACAATCTATGTTCTTGCATCTGAAGCGAATTGCGATGAGGTTATTGCCAAAACCATTGACAGATATGAGTCTGCTTCAAAATACATTACAGTAGAGTATAAGGACCCTACAACATATCCTAATTTTTATTCATCCTATGCATCTACCGCTCCTACAACAAATTCGATAATTGTTGTATCCGGAGATATGTATAAGGTAATAGATTATTATGATATGTATCAGACTGAATATTCAATGGATTATACAACCTATCAGTATACATCGGAAACAACCGGATATGACGGAGAAGGTCAGATTACAAGTGCCATCACTTATGTAACAAGCTCCGAAATGCCGATGATTTATATTTTGACAGGTCAGGATGAGACCGAGGTAGGAGATGATTTTAAGGACGCCATAGCTAAAAAGAATGCATCTTACGAAGAAATAGATCTGCTTACTTATGACAGCGTTCCTTCGGACTGCGAGCTTTTAATTATCAATGCTCCTCAGTCTGATCTTTCCGATGATGTAACGGATAAAATCCTTGCATATATTGAAAACGGCGGAAATCTTTTTGTTGCGGTTTCTTATACAGAAGATGATATGGATAACTTAGCTAAAATACTTTCTGTTTACGGCATGGAACTTGGCAGCGGACTTGCCTGCGAAGGAAACAGCAGCTATTATTACCAGGCTCCGTATTATATACTTGCCGAGGCATCAGAAAGTGATGTATCATCATCTGTTTCGGGAGAGTATATCTTCCTTCCCCAGGCAACGGGACTTTATTATGAGGAAACCGATGATGTTACGGAAACAACAATAGCATCTTCTTCGGACTCAACATATATAAAGCTAAATCCACAGGATACCGTTGATAAAGAAGACGGTGATTCGGAAGGCTCTGTAATACTTGCCGCTTATGCATCCTTAAATCTTGACAGTAGTAACGATGAATCGGGAGACGCATCCGGTGATGCTTCGGATGACAGTCTTACATCGGAGCTCGTTGTAGTAAACAGTTATTATTTCCTGAATGATGATGCAAACAGCATGGTATCGGACAATAACCTTGATTTCTTCAGTGATTCCGTATCTCAGCTGGTACAGACGGCAGAGGGAGTATCGATACCTGTAAAA